>JBFRWR010000080.1:0-13951 GCA_051439685.1 Trichodesmium sp. | reverse complement strand
CCATCCATACTATGACAACGTTGGGATTGAATAATCATATCCACACTAATATTCTGTTGCGCCAACAAACCAAATATTTGTGCTGCTATTCCTGGGCGATCAGGAACTTGACGTACTGCTAGTATTGCTTGCTTCATATCTAAAGCAACAGCTCGTACTGGTGGGGGAACTTCTTCTGAGTCAGTAGTGGCGATTCGCGTTTGCGTAGCATTCCGCAGGAAATCGCCACTTCGCGAAGTGTCACTACTAGAAATATCTGCAACATCCACCTCAAATGCTTGACACAGAGAATTAACTGCTTTTTCACAGTCTTCTGCATTAACCACACAACTAACCTTAACTTCCGAGGTAGAAATCATTAATATATTAACTTCTGCTGCTGCCAAAGTCTCAAACATTTTCGCTGCTACTCGTGGTCGCCCGATCATTCCTGCACCCACTAGACTGACTTTAGCAATAGCTCGCTCTTCTGTTTTGACTTCTGGTTCGCCCAAACTGGGGTCAGAATTTTTGCCTAAAGCAGGTAGTATGGCATCCGCTACTGCTGCGGCTTGTTTCAAAGTATCTTTGCCGACAGTAAAGGCAATATCATTAGTATTACTTTCGTGAATAGATTGAATAATCAAATCTACATCTATATTTTGTACGGCAATACCAGAAAATAATTTGGCTGCCACACCAGGGGAGTCGGGAACCCGCAACAGAGAAATTCCTGCTTGGTTGGTGTCATATTCTACGGCGTCTACAGGTTTGGTTAATTCTAAATCTTGGAGAGCGCGACGTTTTGGTATTGCGGAAACTACGCGAGTACCCGGTTCATCACTCCAACTGGATAAGACTACTAATGGCATTCCATAATTTCGAGCAATTTCGACTGCTCTGGGATGTAGAACTTTTGCGCCTAGACTTGCCAACTCTAACATTTCATCACAGGTAATTTCTGGCATTAACTGCGCTTCGGGTACTATGCGGGGATCGGTTGTTAAGATACCTGGTACATCTGTATATATTTCACACCTTTCTGCTTGGAGTGCTGCTGCTAAAGCGACTGCGGAGGTATCGGAACCCCCTCTACCTAATGTTGTTATTTCTTGATTGCGAGTCTGACTAATACCTTGGAAACCTGCAACGACTACAACTTCTCCTAGTTGGAGATGTTCTTCTATACGTTCGGTTTGAATATGTAAAATACGAGCGTGAGAATGTTTAGCTTCTGTAACTATTCCTACCTGCGCTCCGGTGAGGGAAATAGCTGGAACTCCCAACTCTTTTAAAGCCATGCTCATTAGAGCGATGGTAACTTGTTCCCCTGTGGATAGTAGCATATCCATTTCTCGACGACAGGGGTTGGGGGAGATTTCGTTTGCTAGTTTGACTAAACCATCTGTGGTTTTTCCCATTGCGGAAAGGACTACTACAACTGAGCGATCGCTGGCTGTTTGAGCTATACGTTGGGCCACTGCTTTAATTCTTTCCACAGAGCCGACTGATGTACCACCGTATTTTTGGACTACTAACATATTCATTTGAGAATTAGACTATAAGATATAGATTGTATTGATTTTAAATTCTTAGGTTAGAAGTTGTTAACCGGATTGATTAAAATGTTGTATAATTTAATGTTTAAAAAATAATTAATTTTAGTCAAATATTGATAATTTATCTCATGCCAGAAATTAATTGGATGACAATTTTAGAATCACAACAAGATGAATTTATTATCAAACTAAAATACAGGATGCCTGCTTTTACAAGTACAAGGGGAATATACGACTTTGATGAGACTACTCATTTATATTTTGTATGTGATGATTATGATGAAAAAGAAGAAACAATGAATTGGTTTTGTGAGGAGTTAACATGGAAATACAATGGAGATTACTTTCCTGATAAATTTATTAGTTATAAAATAGGTAAAATAGGGGAAGAATCTGTAAAACAATATTTAGGTAAATTAATTAGTGATATTAATTACGAGTTATATGAATGGGGAGATGGTGGAACAGATTTCTATTTAAAAAATAATAAATCAGTAAATTTACAAGTTAAAACTACTTGTTTTTATAGAATATTGGAGAAAATTTTTTATTCTGAACTAGATGAATATGGATTAGATGAAGATGATTTTTTTTCTAGTTGTGATAGTTATTATGTTAACCTAAAACACGATCGATGCCAGAAAGTTCTAGATCAAATAAAATGGAAAATCAATGAACAAGAACTAAATAAGAACCAAATTTGTATTTTTGTTCTTTTGTTAAATCAGGTAGTAGGAGATAGGATACGTCAGAATTTTGACATGATTTATCAACAAATAGATGTTAGTTACATTTCTATATTATGTGGGTTTAAGCCAACAGATTTATTAAAACCTGATACAGATATTTATTTAAAAGATCTATTTTATATTGGTGGACTCAAAGGCTATCTCAAACATTTTACTTAAAATTATAGCGTTGCTAATTTTAGCTATAATTCGTATTTTTTGTTAAGAACAAATACTTGAGATTATTCATTTTGTATTTTCATACCTTGATTCAACACCGCCTGCTTTCTTTATGCAACAAAGCCCTTATTTACTGTCATTCTGCTAATCCTAATATTAGAACAGGAATATCAATATCTGCTACTCCTCGATGTTCTAAATCCCAAACAAATTGTTCAAAATAAGAAACCCCTGTTGACATCATATTTGCAAATTCTTTAATCGGTACTATTTCTATTCCTACATCAATTATATTTTGATTATGAAAAATAGTCATTTTTGCACAGACATTGTAAACCATAAAAGCATATTTACCAAATTGAACTTCTACTCCTACTTTACCTTTCACAAAATCCATTTCTCGATAAGGTCTTGGCTGACGCTCTGGAGTTATAGGTTGATAATTATCTGTATAATATTTAGTAGGATATTCACAATATATTTTTTCTTTTTTCCAACCCAATAATTCAAATTCTTGTTTGTATGCTTTATTAAGAGAACTGGGTTTATATAGCATTTTGCCTGTCATAGTTTTTTCTTGACTAATCTTTGTTTTATGTTGTTTAGCATCTACTCTTGAAATAATATTTTTAACTTGATTAAATTCATTACTAAAGTTTTGCTCAATAATTTTTAAGCCACAGTTGAAAGAATAAATACCAGCAATAATCATTAATTTTAGCCGTCCTCTTCCTCTTCAAATAAATTCATTTGTTTATGCTCTTTCCATTCATCAGGAATTTGACTAACTTTTTCTTTACCAGTAGGAACATAAACAGGTTTACCTAAAGGTCTAGTTTTTAAAGTTCCATTGTAATAAGAATTAATCCGATTTCTAGCTATTTCAATATAATCATTTTCTTTCTCACTACCCATTGCCTTTCTATTATTTTTAATAGCAGCAATTAAAGAAGTTCCTGTTCCTGCATAAGGATCGAAAACAAAATCATTTTCATTTGTTAAAGCCAAAACACATCTTTCAACTAACTCTACTGGATATTGACAAGGATGAGTTGTTTTTTCTGGATGGTTAGATTTTACATTAGGAATATCCCAGATTCCTGCTTCCCAATCTTTGACTAAAATTTCCCAAACATCAGAGGGATTTTTACCTTTTTTATTTCCCGATAATTGACCTTTCTTCGCTCCTTTATAATGTCGCTTACCTGGATATTTTGCCGGAACTCTAACCGGGTCTAAGTTAAATATATAATTCTCACTTTTACTAAACCAAAGAATAGTTTCATAACGACCAGAAAATCTTTTTTGAGCGTGTAAACCGTGACCATAATGCCAGATAATTCGGTTCCGCAAATACATATTTAATTTTTTGAAAATTTGGTAATAAAAGATATCTAAAGGAAATACTTCACCTTTTTGAATAAAATTACCGACCTGCCAACAAATACTACCATCCTCTCTCAAAATTCGGTACATTTGAGTTAGGAGTTTTTCTTGAGTTTCTAAATATTCTTCTAAGGCAATTTTTTGCTCATAATTTTTACCAATATTGTAGGGGGGAGACGTGATAATTAAAGCTACAGAATTATCCGGTATTGTTTTGATAAAGTCTGCTGCATCTCCGGGGTAAAGTATTAAGTTGGCTTCGGGATTAAATTGTTCTGCAATTAACTGTTGAGATGAGAAAAAATTCATAGGGATACTTTAGTAAAAAAAATATTACCATAATTTTAATATTTAATTATATCAAAACTTTCCTGTGATTTGTCAGCAAAATAGTACAAATAAATAGTGGAGTAAAAATCACTTTTTGTGTCATTTGAGTTATTAGTTATTATACTAATTACCAAAAGTAATGGGTAGGCATTCAGCTATTAGCTGTTAGCTCTCAGTACAACCTTAAGGAGGATATTTAAACGAATATAGACTTGAAAACTGGCTTTTGTAGTAATCTTTTTTCATACTGAATAATAAAGCTTTTATCCCACACAAAAAGCAATAGCTGATAGCTATTAGCGCAGCTCCTCCGCAGGAGGCTAGCTGACGGCTGAATGCTGACAGTAATACTATACTTGAGAGCTACTTCAACAGTCAAATAGTTCCTAAAATTTAAAGTCTGTTTTTGACAATTATTAGTTAGTAATTATTTTTCCTATTTTTAATATCTGCCCACACTTCCCCACCTAATCAGATATAGAATTCTTTTTGAGCAATGGTATTAGTTATTCTTCTTTCTTCTTCTTGTTTTTCAAATAAATAAATTGATTTGTTTATTCTCTTTCCACTCATCAAAAATTTGATTAACTCTTTCTTTACCAGTGGAAACATAAATAGGTTTAGCTAAAGGTCTTGTCCGTAAAGTTCCATTGTAATAAGAATTAATTTAATTCAATTATCTTACATGAATCATCAATTATTTCCCTCTACTCCCTACTCCCTATTTTAGGAATTTGCCATAGATTTTCAGCTTCAGTACCAGCAGTTCTCATCCTGAATTTTTGACTTAATCTCTGAGTTTGAGAAGCTGAAAAATGTGACTTCCAATCTCCTACTTTTCCCTGACGAATAAATGGAGTCATATTAGCCGGACGTTGACTAGACCAACGACTTTGATTTTTGCTCATGCTAGTAAAACTTGTATGGTAAAGAATGCTTTCTATAATTTGGGGATTTGCGATTTTTTCTACATAATTCTCACCTAAAAATTCTGCTATGGCAATAATATTTATTTTTGGGTTATTTTTCATGGATTCATAAGTTAAAAACAGAACATTTTTATCGTTTTTATGTTTCACCCAAGCAAGTAAATGATCGAAGTAATCTCCCCAGTCTACTTCTCCATTAATAAAACATTCAAAAAAATCATCAAATGTACCTTCAGCAAAATCATAATGTTTGATAAATCCTTGAGTATGATAATAGAAAGAAACGGCACAGTCGAAAGGATTACGAGCTACATAAATGTATTTTGCATCGGGATTATAGGGAGTTAAATCGTAAGTTAAATGGGTTTTTATAAAACGAGGTTCGGATAAAGATTTGACAAAATTACTGCCCACTTCTTCCAGATGAGGAACTTCTAAATTAATATTTTTACCATCAGGAAGTGGTTTTCCATCCTGAGATAACATCCAAACAATATGTTGAGTCCAAGTTGTTCCACATTTAGGATAAGTAACAATAAAAGTGTCTTTTGTTTGAGCTTGATATGTAATTCCAGAGTCAAAATTTTCTGGAGGAAATCCCATTGGTAGGCGAAAATTTTTGTGCAGTTTATAGCTTGGTTTTATATATTGTTTCATTAGTGGAAAATCCTATTTGAGTGATCAGTTATCAGCACTTTCAGCTAAAGTTATATTTTTAAATGCTAAATTTTTCTATTTTTATTGATTGAAATATTGATAAAGTAGTAGAAAGATAAATAATCAAGTTCATGTATAAGATGAAATTAAAATATTTACCGAAATAATTAATAATTAAACAATTAAATATAGTCATTCTGAATAAGACTGGGACGTGTGTTTCTTTCCTGGAAATGGTTTCAGCTAAAAAAGTGTTTCATCCTTATTTGAAGTGACTATAATTAGATGATTCAGGTTTAAAGCCTCCCCTTGAAAGGAGAAAAAAATAAATTTTTTTCTGATTGGTAAATCCTCTACCTTTTAGGGAGAGGATTTACCAATTATCCATTACTAATTATCCATTACTAATTATCCATTACTAATTACCAATTATCCATTACCAATCACCAATTATCCATTAATGAAACCTTTTCTATTTTGCTTAAATCATCTAAAAAATTTACTAGCAATTGACAAATTATTTTGTTTATAGTATTGTTACCATAAATTCATAATTATACTTCAAATTAGAATAACCTAAAAAAAGTAAACATGGCAATTATATAGCACTTTGCACGACTAATCAGTACAGTAACAATAGTAAGTAGAATAAATTCTAATTTGCTAAAAGTTTATTGTCAGCATTCAGCCTTCAGCAAGCCTCCTGGAGAGGAGCTGCGCTATCAGCAATTAGCTATTGCTCTTGATCTGGAATAAAAGCTTTATTTCCACCATTTTCTTCAGGGATATTATTCAGCCATAATTCAACTTACTACCAAAAAAAGTCTAAGAGACTGTTTGTCAAATAAGTATTAAGATAAGGAAGAGTTACTAAAATCCCAAATAGGTAATATTTCCAAGAATTGAAATCCAGTAGATAGATATTAGGTAAATATATTCCTAGATTTAGAAGTGAGAAATATTCGTCTTGATTTATTACTACCTACTCCCTATTCCCTACTCCCTATTCCCTATCTCATTTTTATCTTTCCTGATACATTCAATCTCTAAAATTTAGCTCTATATTGATTTTAAAGGCGAGGTATTATTCCTAAAAGTTGAGAGCTGACAACTAATAGCTGAATGCTTAAAGTTTATTGCTTAAATTATTGTACTTAACTCTTATGCAAAGGGCTGTAAATAGGTTGTAATGTTTCATCCTAGTGCTTTATTATCCAAGCCCAAGTGTAAAGAAAATTGTCTAATTCTTTATATGTTAACTCCTCCTTCAGAAACATTTGAAAATCCCAGAAACTCTTATCGTAATCCTTGGATTTTTGGAATTTTAATTATTGTTATTATTTTCCTATTTATAATTATGTATTCCCTGGAATCTCAACCCAAATTTTTAACCGATCCATTTCTCCAAGCTCCAACAGAAAATTCTGTACAAGTTGTTTGGTTTACTGAATTTCCTGGTCAACGTAATTTAGTAGTTTATGGTGAAAATTTGAATCAAGTTGTTGAAGCAAATACTACTAAATTGAGTCGCACTCGTGAAGACCAAGATTCTTTTGTGGGAAAACAAACAGAAAAAGGTTTAATTTATCAACAACCTATGATGCGAGATATCTGGCGACATGAAGCAAAAATTTCTGGTTTAACTCCTAATATATCTTTGCCATATCAAATTATTAGCGAAACAGAAAATGGTGAAAATATTCAGAGTAAAATTTTCAATCTTGCTCCTAAACCAACTCCTGGTAAACCTTTAAAAATTCTCCTAACTTCCGACCATCAATTAAAACCAATGACTTCTGCAAATCTGCAAAAAGTAACAGAAACTTTTGATAAAATAGACGCTATTTTTTTTGCTGGAGATTTAGTAAATATTCCTGACCGAGCTTCAGAATGGTTTGACGATAATCGAGGCAATGCTTTTTTTCCGAATCTCCAAGGTAGAGCTAATTATGAATTAGAAAAGAATATTTATACTGGTGGAGAGTTAATTCAAAATGCACCGTTATTCCCAGCAATTGGCAACCATGAAGTTATGGGTATTTTCTCAATGAAAAGGTCTTTAAATTATCAATTTAGTCAGCCCTACCCCAGACAAGCTGCCCAAAATTTATATCCACAAAATCCTCAAAATATTAATCCTGATATCTGGTTAAAAAATAATTCTTTTAATACTGACACTTACCAAGAAATTTTTACTCTGCCTCAAAATAGTTCAGAGGAAAAAAATTACTATGCTGTAACTTTTGGCGATGTACGTTTAGTAGTTTTATATATTACGAATATTTGGAGAGTTCCCCATTTAAAAGATAATGCGAGAGGCAAATATAGAGAACGGAAAAAAGATTTTGATAATCCGACAGAATGGGGTTACGGTCAGCATATTTTTGAACCTATTATTAAAGGTAGTGAACAATATAATTGGCTAGAAAAAGAACTAGCAAATCAGGAATTTAAACAAGCAAAATATAAAATAGTAATGTTTCACCATCCGCCTCATTCTCTGGGTGAAAATGTAGTTCCTGCTTATACTAATCCCATCCAATATATTGACCGAGATGAAAATGGGAAAATTACAATGATTCGTTATGAATATCCTCAACAAAATGACTATATTATTCGAGATGTTTTACCATTATTAGAAAATGCTGGCGTGCAGTTAGTATTTTACGGGCATTCTCATCTGTGGAATCGTTTTGTTAGTCCGAGTGGAATGCACTTTCTCGAAACATCAAATGTAGGAAATAGTTATGGAGCTTATGTAGGAGAGACAAAGCGAAATGTTCCTCTAAATTATCAGGAAAAATATGCAGAAGTTGGTAATCCCAATGGTTTAGAACCGATAATTCCAAGCATCGCTCCTTTGCTAGATGAAAATGGTAAACCTCAACCTTATATTGCTAGTAATAATATTACAGCTTTTAGTATTTTTGAGACAGAGACAGGAACAGTTAGTAGTTACTATTTTGATACGAGAAAGCCTAATTCTGAAGTAGTAAAATTTGATGAGTTTCAGCTGCGGAAATAAGATGATAACTAAGTAGAGATTTTGGAGAGAACATCTCTACTTAGTCGTCTAACTAATTAGGTTTTGCTGATTAAATATAAAACTATTTTCAGGTGAAGGTGTTAACCTTTTTAGGTCGGGAAAAAGTGCAACTTTTTAACTCCAAAAGGTTCAACAAGTTAGAATTAAATACTGACGAGGACAGAGAAAGTAAGGGACTATTCTTCCTACTACTTCCTCTATAATTCCGATTTATCCTAACTCCTGACTCCTACCCTCCACCAAAATACTTTTTCAGTAAACCCTAATTATCAAAAAAGCTGTCATTATAATATTTGAATTAAAACTCAGAGAAAACTATTAATAGAAACCTAAAATTCCCAAGATTCAAGGTTGAGAAACCATAATTTACACCGTAATTTTCACCGTCACACCTTTCCTAGATCAAAGTGGAAAACTTCCCACTTAATATTAGGAGTAATGAGATGACAACTTTTAGCATTTCTCAGACCGAGACACGAACAGTTAGTAGTTACTATTTTGATACTAGAAAGCCTAATTCTGAAGTTGTGAAATTTGATGAATTTCAGCTTAGGAAATAAGATGATAACTAAGTAGGAATTTTGGAGAGAACATCCCTACTTAGTGGTCTAACTAATTATCAAAAAAAGCTGTCATCATAATATTTGAATCAAAACTCAGATCAAACTATTAATAGAAAGCTAAAATTCCCAAGATTCAAGGTTGAGAAAACATAATTTACACAGTAATTTTCACCGTCACACCTTTCCTAGATCAAAGTGGAAAACTTCCCACTTAATATTAGGAGTAATGAGATGAAAACTTTTAGCATTTCTCAGACCGATAAAGGAACAGTTAGTAGTTACTATTTTGATACTAGAAAGCCTAATTCTGAAGTTGTGAAATTTGATAAATTTCAGCTTAGAGAGTAGGGAGTAGAGAGATTTTATTAACTCAAGCAATTAAGTGCTGATGTAAAATTAATTAAGGTTTGCTGATTAAATCTCTAAGGATTTATATACAAAGTTTTTAGCCTTTTTAGGTAAAAAAAAGTAGCAGCTTTTAGGTCTAAAAGATTGAGAAAGTTAGTATTTTGGGCAAAATAATTGCAGAAAGATTCAGGGATGATATTTTATTCGTATCTTCTCTAAATTTACGATTCTTCCCGACTCCTGAATCCTGACTCCTAACCCCATCCATAAGAATTTTTCAGCAAACCCTAATTACACATTACTATTAGACATCTCCAATCTTATCTATAAATTATCAATTATTTTTCCCTATTCCCTAGTAGAAAAAACAAAGTCATAGCCAAATTATCTGCTGCTGTTCCTGCTGCTAATAAATCTCCCGAATCTAAATTTAATTAAATAATTTGAGCAGTGGCAAAAATAAATTACCGAAAAATAAAGGTATCAAGCCTCTCTTTTCCAGGATAAACAAGAAAAAATTTTCCTTTTATTCAATCCAATCCGTTTTAGGGAGAGGTAATTATCAATTATCAATTATTAATTATTAATTATCCATGATCCATTATTGAAAGAGCCACCAATATAAATAGCAGAAAAAACTCCAGCTAACTTCCAACCTAACTCACCTATAAGAATCAAATAATATGCCAATATAGTTCCCAAAACTGTTCCCAACGCACCTAAAAAATAAGGAATTAAAACTTGCCCAGATTCACGGATAATTTGTAAAATATTAGCTTGAAATAAAAGCAGCGGAATAGAAAAAGTAACCAGAAAAGACCAAACTATATTATAAGCAGGAGCATCAATAGGTATAATTCTTAAATTTGACAGAAAAAATGTTACTAGGGTGCATCTCATATTTGCAAAAATACTTTTTTCCTATTCCCTTTTCTCTATTCCCAGTTAAGTGTTCCCTAAAAGCGATAAATTGTTGGCTTTATTCTTGCATTGAGATGCACCCTGTTACTAGCATAGTTACAACAGAATCAGATATACTTGTACCCCACCTTTTTTGTTATGACCAAAAACCAATAGTTACTGTGGAGAAAAGAATTCCCCAAATAGCGAAATTTTGCTCAGGTTGAATTAAACTATTTGTCATAACTGGTTGAAAATTATTTTTCAGGGATAATAAGCATTCAGCCATCAGCTAATAGCTCAATGCTTACTATTGCCTTTTCCGACAATAAATTTATTTATACCTCCAATAAAAAAACTATATGAATTCAGAAAATATTGAATCCCAAAAAGCTCTTTTATTAGTAAATCCTCACGCCAGAAAAGTTAAGGATAATCTACATTTAGTTTTGGGGTATTTACAAGATTTTGGTCTAGACATTATCTGCAAAGAAACTGAATCTCCCCAGGATTTTAACCATTTTATTCAAGAGTATAAAAATCAGGTAAACCTAATCATTATTGGTGGTGGAGATGGCACTTTAAACTTAGCCGTAGACTCTCTAGTAGAAACAGGTTTACCCTTGGGAATTTTGCCATTAGGAACAGCTAATGATTTAGCAAGAACTTTAGGAATTCCTGTTGCTTTATTTGAAGCTTGTCGAGCGATCGCTACTGGCAAAAAACGTTATATAGATTTAGGTGTAGTGAATGGCAAATATTTTTTCAATGTTGCGAGTATCGGATTAAGTGTAGATATTACTAATAATTTAACTAAAGAAGCAAAGCGTCGCTGGGGTGTATTAGCTTACGCTATTACTGCCGGTAAAATGATTTTACAAAGTCGCCCTTTTACAGTAGAAATTCGTTGTAATGGTGAATCAGAAATAGTCAAGACTTTACAAGTTGCTGTAGGAAATGGCAAACATTATGGAGGTGGAATGACTATTGCTCACGATGCTAAAATTGATGACCAAAGGCTAGATTTATACAGTCTAGAAGTGAAATATTGTTGGCAATTTATTGGGATGTTACCTTCTATATGGCAAGGAAAATATCAAGAAAGTTTTGGTTTTCGTTCCCTTTCTGGTTCAGTAATTAGTGTTTATACTCGTAAACCTCGTCCTATTAATACTGATGGAGAAATTGTTACTTATACTCCAGCTCATTTTCAGGTAGTTCCTCTAGCTTTAGCAGTTATGGTACCGAGGAAACTAACAACTGAAAAGGAAAAACTTAATCCTATAATTGATTAAAATAAGCATTCAGCCGTTAGCTATTAGCTATCAGCTTTTAGTTTGAGAAAAAGCTTTATTTAAACTCTTATTTTCTACTCCCCACTCCCTATTCCTTACTCCCTAAAATTAAACATGACAGAAAAATTGACAATTTCCATCCATGAAACATTCCAAAAAACTATTCAAGGAGAAGGCTATTTTGCAGGTACGCCAGTAGATTTTATTCGTCTTGCTGGTTGCCCAGTAGGTTGTCATTATTGTGATACTGGTTATGCTGATGGAGGAATTAATTTACCCCGTCAAATGAGAACTTTTGATCAGTTAATTAATGAATTATTTTCTCCTAGAGTAGTTATCTCTGGAGGTGAACCTTTTATTCATAAACAACTACCTATTTTAGTAAACAAAATAGAAGCTACTGGTAGGCAAATTTCTATCGAGACTTCCGGTTGTTATTGGCAAAATATCTCTCAAAATACTTGGATAACTCTTAGCCCAAAACAACATATTAGTCTTAAATATCCAGTAGTACCGCAAATGTGGGAACGGGCAAATGAAATTAAATTAGTAATAGAAACTGGTAAAGAATTAGAATTTTATAGCGATATTTTAGACGTTTTATTGGCAAAGAATTATATTCCTATTTTTTTACAACCTGAATGGTATCGTCGCGATTTTACCATGCCATTAGTCTTAGAATTATTGCAGAAATATCCCGATTACCGACTCTCTGTTCAACTACATAAATATTTAGGGGTACAATAAAGTAAATATTAAGGGAAAAATCTTGCTATTTTGTAGGTTAAAGCGCACCTTAAATTAGGAAAAATTAGATTTCCCCGTACTAGACAGACACAGCTAAAACTTTGCATTAGGGCGGGGTTTACTTAGGGCTTGCTGATTAAATATCAAAGCATTGACAGATAAAGGTAAGTGCATTTTTAGGTCTGGAAAAAGTACCTGGTTTTCAGATATTGATGCTCAAAAAGGAGCGCATTTCTAGCAAGAATTGGGCAAAAAAATTACTCCCCTACTCCCCTACTCCCACCATCATATTTTTTCACAAAACCCTACTTAATCTTAGGGTAAGCATGAAAATTTATACTAAAAAAGGTGTGTGAATTCACTACTCATTTTTATATAGCAATCAGGAATCAGATGTGAGAATTGGGATGTTCCTTAAAAGTATGGAAAATATAGCAATCCGCCCATAGGTTGCGGGTAATTAATAAGTAAAGAAAAAACTTGAAACTCCTACCTGTTCTCTCTTCCCTCAAAAGCAGTAATATTTTTGCCACGAATATATTAGAGGATTGCTATAGGATTCATCATACTTAAAAATACATTTGTTTCTTCTTCTCTGTTCCCAGTTAAGCGTTCCCTGTTCCCTAAAATTTTCCAATATCTCAAAATTCCAATCATATTGCTATATTTACTGATATATTCAATCTCTAATATCCCAATTTAATAAATATTTGTTACTGATGCTTCATTAATTGATAATTGATAATGGATAATTGATAATTACCTCTGGTTAAAAGCATCAGATTGAAGATAACGAAATATCCTAACACTTTTTTCCCCGTGAAAAGGGAGAGGCTTTAAACCAGAATTATTTAATTATTAATTATTCGGTAAATCTTGTTTAATTATCATAGCTAAAAATCTCAAATGACTAAATAAGTTTTAGTTACTCTAGAAAATCAGGAAAATACCTAAGTTTAGTTGATAACTTGTACAAAATTTAAAGGTAAATTTAACATGACAAGTCAAATACAATTACTCCCTCAAAATTCAGCACAAAAATCTACATTTTTCTCTTTAATAGCATTATTAGTAGGATTATTAGCTGTATCCTTAGCAGCAATTTTTATTAGATTAAGCGAAAGAGAATTAGGACCTGCTAGTACAATCTTAGATCGTTTTGTCATCTCTGGTTTAGTCTTGTGGTTTTGGAGTAATTTCCAAGCTCAAAAAAATCAATCATCCGCTAATAAAAACAATTCAACTTATACATTTCGTGAGTGTATTTGGTTATTAGCTGGCGGTTTTACTTTTGCTCCTAGTTT
>JBFRWR010000079.1:0-2993 GCA_051439685.1 Trichodesmium sp. | reverse complement strand
CATGATATGACTCATCACACCTTAACTGGGTGGAGATGGTTTGACAATATTATGCCTCGACTAATCAGTTGGCCGATGTTTTGGCCTTACAGTGTTTATGCTGCACTGCACAAACTACATCATGGTTGGAATGGTAGTGACTTACGAGACCCAGAAAGGGTACAGTGGACATGGCAAGAATATCAAAATTCTCATCCTCTTGTACAATGGTATGTCCGTTATCAATGGAGTATTGATATTTTTCTGGCAGGAGCAGTGGGTTTAATTCTGAAAACTTTTATTCATGGTTGGCGTTATCGAAAGTTAGTTTCTTGTCTCCCCCAACAAATATTTCTAGATGTAGGAGGAATGGTATTAGTACATGGAGTTTTCCTCAGTTTGGCAATTACAAATGGGGAATTATTACGCTATTTACTGTTTTGGTTAATATTAGAAAGAGTAATTGGCATTGTGATGCAAACTCGTGACCATTTAGAACATTATGGACTTTGGGGTAAATCAGAAACTTATCAACTTACTCAACTTTATGCCTCTCGTAATCTTCAGGTAAATTCTGTTGTTGGATGGTTAATGGGAGGGTTGAATTATCATGCAGTTCATCATGCTTTTCCTGGGATTCCTTTTAATAATTTTCCAGAGGCTTTTCAGCGTATTCAAGGAGTTTTGAAGAGTCATAATTTACCTTTGATGAAAGTTGATGATGGTTATTTTCAGAAAACTTGTTTTTTGAGTAGTCATCCTACTTTGATTGGTGAGGGTAATTCTTCTGAAATTAGAGAAGATAATCAAATCATTTTGACAAGGAATAATATTGTTTCTAATTAATATGTTGTCCTGTTTTGATTCTGATTATTGGCTATAAATTAATGTACATTTTCGCAAGAGGTTTTATACCTTAATTTTTCCGTAAACATAAGAATAATTAAAACCCTTGGCTTATTGCTGATAAGTATAGCAATGTGCGCTGGCATATTTACACATTATTTTTTGTACACTTTTTCTAGAAGGCAGTTTGAGCTGGGCGTTGTAAATACCTGAGCGCTCACTGCTATAACTGCTGAATCATTAGAATTTTTCTACCTAAATAAAAACTGTTAGAAACACTAAAAAATTACCGCAATAATTAATAATTAACCAATTAAATAATTAGATAATTCACGCCTTGAAGCATCCCCTTTCAAGGAGAAAAAAGCGGTTGAGAGATGGCGTTTCTAATCGAGTAAGAGAAATAAATATTTTCCTGATTAGTGTCAATCCTCTCCCTTTTAGGGAGAGGTAATTATTAATTATCAATTATCGATTATCCATTAATGAAATCGGACTTTTAGAGATTATCTGGCAGTAACTCTTTTCAGTTATCAGTTATCAGTAAGTATAGCAATGTGCGCTGGCATATTTACATATTATTTTTTGTACACCTTTTCCCTTACTGTACATTGTAAATACCTGAACGCTCATTGCTATACCTAACAAAATCAAAATTATTATTACATCGGACTTTTATAGATTATCTGGAAGTAACTCTTTAAATAAATTATTTAACTCTTGAGGATGAATTGGAGAAAATATAGCATCATCTAAAACAACAGCAGCTCTCAAATGTCGATTGTGTAAAATTTCCCAGTCAATAATAGTTAAATGATTGCGTGTTATTAAGGGCAGTTTTCTATGCCAATTTATCTTCATTTCTAATACTAATCCCCCACCTTCTCTCTCTGCTAACAAAATTGGTTCTGTTCTGTCATACTCTCCGTGGGGATGAATAATTAATATAGCTAATTTCCCAATTTCATTCCTTTTACTATTGAGACTTTTTTGTAAATTTAAAGCTAATTTATCGGCTGATTTTTGACTTTCCACTACGGTAATTTGCAAATCATTTTGTGCAGACAAGCTAAATCCTGAGAGAATATTTCCTCCATTAGCTACAGGTAGATTAAAGTTAGGTATTGCAACTGATAATAAAATCAAAACTATAGCTAAGATGAGAGGATTTACCTTGTTAATCATTTGAAGACAAAATAACGCATAAATATAGCAATCATATTTCAGTTGTAAGATTTTAGTGGCATTTAGGAGTTAGGAGTTAGGAGTCATAATTGTTAAGGTTTTCACCTCAAACTAACTATCATAAAAATTTTCACATCCCATTCCTGATTGCTCTAAAAGCTCAAAACTGAAATAAGTCCTAGAAAATAAGTATAGGATTTTCAAATAAGATGCAAAACAAGTGTTGGTTATTTTCTGAAATTCAAAAGTTTGGGAAACCTTTTTACTGAATAATTATTAATTAAATTAAATAATTCAGGTTAAAATCCTCCCGTTGCAAGGGGAAAAATAAAGAAATAATATTTCCTTAGATTCAATCTTCTTGGTTTTAACCATAGGTAATGATCAATTATCAATTATCAATTATCAATTATCCATTATCCATTACTTAGTTCCTACTATCAATTAGAAATTTAACCACTGTATTATCATCTTTGGCGCAGGCAATAAAATCATTACCAATAAACCTAACATTAACAATCCTAAAAAGTCACGTTTATTATCTAGTTCACTAACATCATTAAGAGCAGGTTCATCAGCGAGAGGAAGTAAAAATAAAAAGATTGCTAAAAATAAAAATTCCTTATTTATAAAAGCTAATAACAATAATAAAAATCGGGAAATTTGACCAATAACCATACCAGATTTTTGCCCAAACATGGCGTGTACTATATGACCACCATCAAGTTGCCCAATAGGCATTAAATTATATGCAGTAACCACTAAACCTATATAACCAGCTACTGCAACAGGATGTAAATCTATACCTTTGTTATAAGTTAATTCCGCACCTAATGCTAACTTACTTAATATAGCTAATAAAAAAGAAAAAGTCGGATTTAATGAATCTATAGATAATATTCCTGAATCTTCAGAAAGAGGCACAATACTAGAGTGAGATAAACCCCAAATTAATAGCGGTATTGTCACTACTAATCCGGCAA
>JBFRWR010000078.1:0-7493 GCA_051439685.1 Trichodesmium sp. | reverse complement strand
TATTCCAATAATTCAGCTATTTTGCTATTCTGACACAATATCGCTACGTTTCATTCTCTTCGCCATAAAATTTGTTAACCCAGGAACAACTAAAATAATAGTTAACATTCGAGTAAGTTGAATTGCCAATACTAAACCAGCATCACCACCTAATTCATTAACTGTTGCAATCATCGCTTCTATTCCTCCAGGAGTGAAACTTAACATAGAAGTAATTAAATCAACCTGAGTAAATTGATGAAATTCATAACCCACCACAAAGAAACCGATAATTAAAATTATTACCAGCATAATTTCAACTAAAATAGCTTTCCACAATTTTCGAGCATTTTCCCAGTCAAACTGAACTCCGATAAAAACCCCTACTAGCAACAACCCGACAGCAAATAACCATTGAGGAACCTGTAACTGGTATGGCGTTCCCCATAAAGTAGTCAACCCAACAATAAAGCTACCCAAAAAAGCAGAGGAAGGTAAACGCAATAGTTTTCCACCCCAAATTCCTAAACCACAACATCCTGCTACTATTAATAAATTCCAAAACATGGGTATGCTGGTTTTACCTGATACCAATAAAAAACTTGTAGTCTGAGTTTGCTCAATAGCAGGAAACATTAAGAAGGTAGCAGTCGGGATAATAAATACTACTAATAACACTCGTAAATATTGAAGAATAGCGACAGCAATAGGGTCTGCACCTAATTCTGCGCTCATAGCAACAATAGCAGAAGCAGTGCCAGGAATAGATGCCAAAAAACCTGTAGGACGATTAACTCCACCCCATAGAGACAACAGATAGCCTTTGAAAATACTCAAAGTGCCAGTGATCAAAATACATCCCACAACAGGAATAGCATAAGTGGTAACTATATTAACTGTTTCTGGGGAAAAGCGAAATGCTGTAGCAACACCAACGATCGCTTTACCCAGCAAAATTGTGATTCTAGGTAATGGTTTAGGACTACCTTTAATAATTGTATAGACAATTCCCGCAATCATTGGACCGAGCAACCAAGCCACAGGAAAGTTTAACCAGTCGAATATAAACCCCACTAAAATAGCTAAGGTCATTGGGGCAATAGCAGTTTTGATAGTTGATAATTTAGAAATAATTTGTTGATAGTTTAACACAATAATATTAAATTTAAAATACAACTTAATATAGCAATCTGGGCTGATATTGTAATATTTTATCGTAGTAGACCGACACAGTTAAAATAGTGCAATAGTAGGGATGGGTTTTAGGGGAAATTTTGATGCTTACCCTAAGATTAAGTAAACCCGCCCTCATACATACACATTGGATATGTCAATCCAGTAGTGGACTGTTTAATCTTATTTACTATTTTAACTAAAACAGTCCATTAATTACATCATTGGGGGCGGGTTTATCTAATTAAATTTGAAAACTCGCTAATTTAATGGGGAAACCCGCCCCTACTATAGCAGTATTTAAAGGTGTGTCACACCAGCAGGAATTTTGCAGAGAATGTTCTCTGGTTTAATCAATTGAAAATGCTGTGATAGCTTCTCTTAGCATAAGCCCTAAGTATTTCAAGCTTCTGATTTGAACCCATAAGTATTGATAACTGATAACTGAAATGAGCATGACCTTAACAGAAAAAATTTTAGCCAAAGCTGCTAAACTTTCCAAAGTAAGTCCTGGAGACAATATTTGGGTTAATGCTGACCTGTTAATGACCCATGATGTGGCTGGCCCCAGTACCATTGGTATTTTTAAGCAGGAATTTGGCATAAATGCAAAAGTCTGGAATCAAAATAAAATAGTCATTATTCCCGACCATTATATTTTTACCGCCGATAAACGAGCTAACCGCAATCTTGCGACTGTCAGAGAATTTGCTATTGAACAAGAAATTAAATATTTTTATGATATTAAGGACAACTCCCACTTTCAAGCAAACCCTGATTATAAAGGTGTTTGTCATATTGCTCTAGCCCAAGAGGGCCATACTATCCCTGGTCAAGTCCTATTTGGCACTGATTCCCATACTTGCAATGCGGGTGCTTTCGGGTTATTTGCCACTGGTATTGGTCATACTGATGCAGCTTTTCTCATGGGAACAGGTAAATTATTGTTGAAAGTTCCAGCTACAATGCGGTTTATTTTCTCTGGGGAAATGCCTAATTATCTATTAGCAAAAGATTTAATACTGCACATTATTGGTGATATTGGTGTATCAGGAGCTACTTATCGGACGATGGAATTTGCTGGGGAGACTGTGGAAAAGATGACTATGGAGGAACGAATGACCTTGTGCAATATGGTAATTGAGGCAGGGGGGAAAAATGGTGTTATTGCTCCGGATCGAACAACTTTTGAGTATTTAGAAGGGCGAACTCAGCAAACTTTTGAACCTGTTTACAATGATGCTAATGCTAGATTTTTTAGCGATCGCTCCTATGATGTGACAAAATTAGAGCCAGTAGTAGCTAAACCTCATTCTCCTGATAACCGAGAATTAGCCAGAAATTGTCGTGATGTCAAGATTGATAGAGTTTATATTGGTTCTTGTACAGGTGGCAAAATTGCTGATTTTATTCATGCTGCCAAAATCATCAAAGGTCATCAAGTGAAAGTGCCTACATATTTAGTCCCTGCAACTCAAAAAGTTTACAAAGATTTATTTTGCATCAAACAAGATGGTCAGACCTTATCAGAAATATTTTTGAATGCAGGTTGTCTCAAACCTGCTCCTCCCTCTTGTGCTGCTTGTGTAGGCGGCCCTCTAGACACTTTTGGTCGGTTGAATGAACCACAAGTATGCGTTTCTACCACTAACCGCAATTTTCCTGGTCGCATGGGCAACAAACAGGCTCAAATTTATCTAGCATCTCCCTATACTGCTGCTGCTTCTGCTATAACTGGGTATGTTACAGACCCACGAGAGTTTATTTAAAATATAGGATATTTCAGACTTTCCAGGTTGATGAACCACATCGCCATCAGCACAATTGAGTAGGGACGTTGCATACAAAGTCCCTACAGGGAGCAAGAGGTTCCCACTACCATGTCTCGTAACAAAAATAATTACAATCGACTACCATTACTATGCACCACCACCCGATTTTTTACCTAAAAAAATCAAGTAACGCCTGAGTTGTTTCTGCTGCTGCTTCCTCTGGCAAAAAGTGACCACAGGGAAAAGCTCGACCAGAAACATCTATTGCCCTTTCTCGCCAAGTTTCCAAGACATCATAACATTTTTCCATTACTCCAAGTGACCCCCATAACACAAGTAACGGACATTGTATTTTCTTTTCAATATCTGCTTCGTCATGTTCCAAGTCAATGCTAGCAGCAGCGCGGTAGTCTTCACAAGTAGCATGAATACTTGCAGGGTCACTAAAACAGCGAGTGTATTCTGCTATTGCTGCTTCGGTGAAACCTGTTTGCTCAAAGCTCCACTGTTTTAGTTTGTTCAGTAAATAAAATTTCGGATCAGCACCAATAAGATATTCAGGAACATTGTGAGGTTCAATCAGAAAAAACCAGTGGGAGTAAGCAGTAGCAAGTTCTTGATTAACTGTTTGAAAAATTTTTCTGGTAGGTACGATATCGAGAACTGCTGCTTTTTCCACACAGTGGGGATGGTCGAGTAAGAGGCGATGGAGAACTCTACCACCGCGATCGTGACCAGCAGCAAAGAATTTTGGGAAACCAAGAGCTGCCATTACTTCTATCTGGTCTTGAGCGGTGACTCGTTTAGAATAAGTCAGATGTTGGGGGTCGGAGGGGGGTTTGTCGCTGTCGCCATAACCTCGTAAGTCTGTACAGATGACGGTAAAGTGTTCAGCAAGAGTAGGGGCGACTTTGTGCCACATAATGTGAGTTTGAGGATAGCCATGTAGTAGGAGCAATGGTGGTCCGTTTCCACCTTTGACTAAATTAATATTCGCATTCGAGGTTGATATTTTCTGGTAAGTAAATTTTTCAAACATAAGAATTTTTTCGTAGGGGAGTAGGGGAGTAATTTTTGCCCAACTATGCGCCAAAAATGTGTTCCT
The DNA here is from genome assembly GCA_051439685.1 of Trichodesmium sp. Taxonomy (GTDB): domain Bacteria; phylum Cyanobacteriota; class Cyanobacteriia; order Cyanobacteriales; family Microcoleaceae; genus Trichodesmium. The sequence goes on along the minus strand of JBFRWR010000078.1, from coordinate 3,464 downwards.
TTTTGAGCATGAAGAACTGAAAACCAGGTACTTTTTCCAGACCTAAAAAGCGACTTACCTCCCTAAGATACATCTGCTATAAATTTTACCACATTTGCTCACCTAATAGACCTCTCCAAAAATCAAAAACAAATAGAGTTGGCGCTCAAAAGTCTTATGGGTGAGGGTAGGAGTCAGGAGACAGGAGACAGGAGGAGTAAGGAATAATCAGGAGGCAGTCCGAAGAATTATCTCTTGATTTTTCAGCAAGAGCGGCAAAAAGTTTGACGCTCTTTTGACCGAAAACCTTGCAATTTTTCAGGGTCTAAAAAGGCGCTTACCTTTATCTATCAATACTTTGATATTTATTCAGCAACCCCTAATTAGTCCCTACTCCCTATTTCTTGAAATTTCTTGAGCATTTCTACTGCGATTTTTTGATTTTCTCTATCTCCATCTAATCCAAATAAAAAAGATGCTTGCTGCCAATTTTCTTTGGCTTTAGCTGGATTTTTCATTAAGTAGTAAACAACTCCTCTATTAAAGTAAGCTTTGGGATTATTGGCATCAATTTTAATAGATTTATTGAGGTCTTGTAGTGATTTTTCTTTGTCTCTCAATTGTAGATATTCATCACCTCGATAATAATAAGCTTGGGAATTTTCAGGATTAATTTTTATAGCTTGATTAAAATCGGCTATAGCTAATTTTCTCATGCCTAATTCAGAATAAGCAACTCCTCTAGTTAAGTAAATTTGACTTTGACCAGGATTGAGATTTATGGCTTGATTTAAGTCTTTAATTGCATTCTGATAATTGCCTTTTCCCATCTTGATTTTAGCCTGGTTATTCAGTTCAATTGCCTGTTTTGCCTGGTTAAATCTTTGAGTTATTACTTGATGGTTTTGCCGATAAATTTTTAACTTTTCTATGGCTTCTAAATAGGCAGCACTCTCTTGAGGAATTTTTTCTAATAAATTAATTGAATATTCCCATTTTGCCTGTGCTTGATGCCAAGTATTAATCGGATGGGGTGGATTTTGTACTAATAAAGCTGCTGCCATTGCTGACTCTTTTGCTAACTTTAAATAAATAAATCCATACTCTTCTAAATATAGTTTTCGCTCTACTGCTGTTAGTTGATAATTGAGTTTAACTATTTCTCTGGATATGGGTTGTAAGGGTATACCAGGTAATTGAATAGTCTCTTCTAAAATAGCTATTGCTTCGGGCAATTGATTTCTGGCTAGCCTCAGTTTATTAATATTAAAATCTTGATTAATATCTCCTAAGTTAGCTATTTTTGCTTGAGCAAGATTTATAGATTTTTTTTGTACATTGTTTAACCAAATAATTGAACTGCCGTAACCTAAAGTCAGGATAATTACAATAACTCTAACTAGGTTTTTGTTACCCATAGTTTTTTTGCTTTATTTAATCAAAAAATAGTAATTTATAGATATTTTTTTTATTTCCCTGATTTTAAATTTATGCCAGTATAGCAATATGATTGAAGTTGTGAAATCTTAGAGAATGTTTATAAAAGGAATATTAAATCCAGGTGTAGTAGACTGTTTCAGCGAAAACTGTGCATTAGGGAGTAGGGGAGTAGGGTAGGGAGGTTGCATAAAGGCGTCCTTAACGAAGTTAGAAGTCTGACTTCTGACTTCGTTAAGGCACAACAGAGATCGAACCAAATTGACGAAAATGGCGATCAAAACTAAATGCTTGAGTTACCCCTAGCTTTTCCATAACTACCTTACTGCTACAGTCAGTAAAGCTCCAATCTTTATCAGAAAATTGTCGGAAAACTTGCCATGTTAACTGTATATCTACTTCTGTCAAATAATAAATAGTAACTAAATTACCTGAAAAAAAGGCATCTCCTAAAGAGATCGCCCTAGAATTTTCTCTTCGAGCTTTTAGCAAAGTCAGAGTTTCATCCACCACATAGTCTGTTGTTAGTAGAGGTTGAGTATTTCCACTAATCCAAGCAGTAGCAGCTAGATAGCACGAGTCTGAGGGAACAACGCTAGAAAACCAAGCACTTGTATCTACAAAAATCATTGTTTATCTTGTTCTGGATAAAGAATTCGATCGTGGTCTCTACCTGAAAATTCATCCTGCTCTCCCTCTAGGGGTAGTGAAGCAATCGCTCCCAAAATATCGGCAGGTTTTTGCTGTTGAAAATTTGTTCCGCTCTCAACAAGAGTAATTTCAACTCGCGTTCCCTCTGGTAAATTTAGAGGTTGGGTTAATCGCAATACTCCTTGTTCATAAACTGCTTCTAGTATCATTTTTATTTATTATTTTTACTATAAATTCTATATTGGGGGCGGGTTTATATAAATCTTAGAGTAAGCATTAAAATTATATAGGACTTACGCACTCGCAACGAAATTCTGTCATTGCGACCGATAGGGAAGCAATCTCAAACGCCCAAAAATCGTTCCTAATCCGTAAGTCCTGTTATAGTTAAAACCCGCCCCTACTATTGGACTATTTTAGGTGTGTCACGCCACTACAGAAACTACATATTAACTACCAGCTACTACTTCCGCAGGTTGACTCTTTTGCGGATGTATTTTCTCGACATCACTTTGCAAAGCTGCATACAAACGATTTAAAGCATTTACATAAGCTTCTGCTGATGCCACAATAATATCAGTATTGGCAGAATGACCAGAATAAACTCGCCCTTGATGGCGCAAGCGAATAGTCACTTCTCCAATAGCATCAATACCTGCTGTTACAGACTGTACAGAAAACTCAATTAAATCATTAGGCACATTTACCACTCGGTTAATTGCCTTGTACACAGCATCCACAGGACCAGTACCAATAGCAGCATCAGTCAATTCTTCCCCATCGGGAGTACGAATACTAACTGTAGCTGTAGGACGAGAGCGATCGCCACAAGAAACCTGAACCAACTCTAGGCGGAATAGTTCTGGTGGTTGCTGAATTTCGCTCTTAACAATAGATTCTAAATCCCAATCTGTGATTTCTTTCTTTTTGTCTGCTAAGTCTTTGAATTTCAAGAATGCCTTATTTACTTCTTCATCAGAAATATCAAACCCAAGTTCTTTGAGGCGAGTCTGGAAAGCATGACGACCAGAAAGTTTGCCCAAAACAATTTGATTATCTGTCAAACCTATCAACTGAGCATCCATAATTTCATAAGTCAGTTTATTTTTCAGTACCCCATCTTGATGAATACCTGACTCGTGAGCAAAAGCATTAGCTCCGACAATAGCTTTATTTGGTTGCACAAACATTCCTGTCAAATTAGAAACCAGACGAGATGTTTTGTAAATTTGGTGCGTATCAATATTAGTTAGTGGTGCTTCTGACTCCGGTGGGCGACCCAAAAATGGATTGAAATATTGTCGCCGAACGTGCAACCCCATCACCAACTCTTCCAAAGCAGCATTACCAGCACGTTCGCCAATACCATTAATAGTACATTCCAACTGACGAGCGCC
>JBFRWR010000077.1:0-11531 GCA_051439685.1 Trichodesmium sp. | reverse complement strand
GCACAATGTAATGCAGAACTTTCAGAATATAAGTTAGTGTAATCTATAGTTTCTATTTCTCTGGGAAACTGCCAAGGAATAGTATTAATTTCGAGATTGTATTTGACTGGTAAGTGTGTATGAAAATGACCGATAATATATTGAGAACGAGAGATTGGCAGGATTGATAAATTATTATCTTTGAATATTTTTGGCAAGTTAACAATATGGTCAAATTTTGCCATAAGTCTACTTTCTCGTTCCTGATTAATTTGAGATGCTTCTATTTTGAAACAGCCGTTTTTATTCAGCTTCTCTAATATTTGATATTTCTCAAATAGCTTTTGCCATGCAACATCATTTTTAGTCATAATTAATCTTGCTTATACTGAAAAATTCAAGACGAGAATTTCATCAACCCTTCCTGTTTTCAATCTTTGGGAATTGATAATTACTGTCGATTTCACTATAACAAGCTATTATATTTTGATTTTTCTTTCTACACCCTAAGCGATTGTCTAGAAACAATACTATTTTTAGTTGAATAAAAAGTCATGCAAGTAGGCGAACGACCCCATCTAACTTTTATAATATCACAAGAATTTTGAGGATGCAACAGAATATCTTTTGGCGCGCGATTTTTTTTCGGGTAGCTCTCAGAGAATGAAAATCTTGGCGTTCTTCCACTAACGAGAGATGGAAAGAAAGATTTGATGAGGAAATAACCAGTATTTCCGGGTGCTTGACAAGATGAAAATCTGCCTAACATTGCTCGTGGGGGAAAATTCCTGTAAGGGATTTTAGTTGAATAAAAAGTCATGCGTAGAGGCGAACGACGCCATATAACTTTTATAATATCAAAAGAATTTTGAAGATGCAACCGAAAATCCTTTGGCGCAGGATTTTTTTTAGGGTAGCTCTCATAGAATGAAAATCTTAGTGATTTTCTACTGAGGATAGATGGAAAGATTTAATAATGGGAAAAATCTGATTCTAATCTTAAAAGTATAGTAGTAAGAGAGAAGGGGAGTAGGGGATATCTATTAGAGTATTTTTCAACCTTTCTTTAATCTTTAATATCTGTGAAATAGCTTTTTCCATGCTTCATCATTTTTAGTCATCCTTCTATCTTTGTCTATACTGGAAAATTTAACACTAAAATTTCATCAACTTTCCCTCTTTTCAATGATTTGGAATTAATACTTCTTGCCGCTCTTACTGTTTTGATTTTATCCCGATAATCTTGATACAAATCCATAATAAAATCTGTTCGAGAATTACTTAAAATAACTCGGCAACCTTTTGCTGTTAAATCATCAAAAACTTGTTTCAATCTTTTCTGTTCATCCCTGTTAAAACCATTGACATCATATCCTGTGAAAGAGGCAGTATTAGAAACAGGATCGTAAGGAGGATCGAAATAGATGAAATCCCCTTTTCCCGCATCTTTAACTGTTTCAGCAAAATCTAAATTTAATATCTTTACTTGAGATTCGTTTAAATATTTACTCACAGCCTTTAAAACAGTTTCATCTAAAATATTAGGTTTTTTATACCTACCAAAAGGAACATTAAACTGCCTCTGAGAATTGACTCGAAATAAACCGTTGTAACAGGTTTTATTCAAATAGATAATTCTAGCCGCCTTTTCTACTTTTGACATATTTTTATATTTTTTTGGTGAACGATCTAAATCTCTAATTTCATAAAAATAATCAGAATTATTCTGTTCTTGATGGCTTTTTAATTCCTCAATCAAATCATTCAATGAATCTCTGACTACCTCGTAACAGTTGATTAATTCCTGATTTTTATCACTAATAATTGCTCTAGTTGGTTGTAACTCAAATAAAAGCGCTCCTCCACCAATAAAAGGTTCATAATATGTACATTTTTTTAGTGATTTTTTGTTGATATATTTTGTTAATTCAGATAATAATTGTCTTTTGCCTCCTGCCCATTTCAAATAAGGTTTAACTGCTGGATTTTTGCGCACTAAAAAATACCTCTATATGTCACATTGAAATAATATAACATAATTTTTATATTATTATTTTACTTATTAATCAATAGAAATAATCTCTAGAAAGATGTTTATATTTCTCAAAAAATATCTGTATTTAATTGATAGTATTTTCCTTGAATTACCAATTAAGGTTTAAAGCATCTCCTTTAAACGAGAAATAATGAATTTTTTTTCCTGTTATTCAATTCTCTTCCTTTTAGGAAGAGGTAATTATCAATTATCAATTATCAATTATTAAACCCTTCCCTTGAATCTTTGAGATTAATTAGGTTTTGCTAAAAGGTTAGCTGAAAAAGCCTTATATTTTTCTGCCCTTGTCTGCCTCAAATATTAACTTTATGCAGCTTTTTAGACCTACGCCCCTACTATTATTTTTGGCTTGTCGGTCTATTATATTAATTAAAAAATTGTAAGTCATTGCGACGGTAACACCGTGGAAGGAAGCAATCTCACAGGTTGCCCGATATTGCTTCCTTTCGTCGCAATTGCGACTTTTCAACCAGATTATATATGACTCCTGAGTCCTAATAAATACCCTATAATTATCTATCTCAACTTAACTAAAAATAATGCCTAGAAAACCTCGTAATTTTATTCCAGGATATTCCTATCACATTACTACTCGCTGCAATAATCGTGAGTTTAAACTTTCCAGAAGAGAATGCCGAGAAGTGTTTCTTTTTGCGATTAAAAAAAACTCTCCACTATATAGCACTACATAAATAGATTAGGAGATTTATAAATTCTCAAACTCAGTCAGAGATTACTGTTGAATTTTGACTTGCGCGTAGCTCTATAATTTCCTTCTCTATGATTTTAGTAATATTTAGTCGTCAGGTATCAGCTTTTGAAACACATTTATAATTTGCTGTCATAGAATTGAATTGTATTGGTTAAAAACTCCAACTCATTGTTTAAGTAAGGTAAACGGGAATAAACGTCACTATTAAAGGAAATGTTTAAGCAGTTAAAATCCTTTTTTGAGATTGCTTCCTTCCACTCAGTTCCAGTCGCAATGACAGACTTATTGTTTAAGTAGGTAAACGGGAATAAACGTCACTATTAAAGGAAATGTTTAAGCAGTTAAAACATTTTTTTAGATTCCTTTATTCCACTTCGTTTCAGTCGCAATGACATATTTTTTTTGTACTTCTATTCTCTGGTTAAAAATATAGTAGAAGTTAAAAAAAGTGCTGGCTTCATTTATTAAAAAATACCCCTAGCTGACTGCTGACAGCTAATAGTCGAATGCTCAGTTATAATCCATTTCCAATTAAAAGAAATGGTGCCCAATAATAGGGATGACTATACTCACTATTAATCATAGAAATTTGTGCTTTTTGTACTGCTGCTGCCTTGGTTGCTCCATTCTTCAAAGCTGCATAAAAATCATTCATAAACTCTTGAGTACCTTGGTCATCAACTCGCCATAAAGTTGCTATACTTGCTGTTGCGCCAGCTTCTTGTATTTTATAACCAAAACCGAGTATTTCTTCACCATTTCCTAGCTCTTTTCCCAAAGCAGTTTGACAAGCACTAAAAACGACTAATTGTACATCCTTTAAATTCCAATCTGCTACATCTCGTAAAGTAGCGCGTTTGCCATCTCCAAATAATATAAAAGATTCTTCTGGATGACCATTTACAAAAGCAGAATGAGTGGCAAAATGTAGAATATTATAGCTATTGAATTTTGATTCTATGGCTTCTTTAGTAAAGGCATTACCTAATAATTTATTGGTTTCAGGAAATGCCTTTTCTATCTCTTTTACCTCTACTCCTGCAAAGGGTAATGATTCAAATTCAAATTTGCGTTGACCGACCTCAAAATTATAAGTTCCTTCTGTTAAAGCACCTGCTAGAATTATAGGTTCAAATTTTTCTCTAGGTTCTAATTCCATTAAACTTGCAGCAGTAATGTTGTTAATTTTAAATCTTTCTGCCAACCATTTTTTGCCATCATGTAGTGCTGCTAAAGGAATATAACGTAGTTGACTATCAGGTGCATAAATAATTGTTTTAGTTTGACTAAGTTTTAGGTGAGGTTCTATAGGTTTAATCAACCAATTGTAGAGTTTTAATCCTGCCTGGATAACTCTTTTATCGGATTGATTTCTATTTGTTAATTGTCCTCTTAATCGCAAGATAGTTTGATTAAATTCTTTCTGTTTTACTAAAACAGTGCGATGAAATGGAGGAGAATTAGCAGTAATTAATATTAATTCTAGTCGGTCTTCTAAAAGTAATGGATATAAGACTACAGTATTTTGCTGCTTATGTTCTTTTAGTTCAGATTGTAGCCAAAGTGCTACCTCTGAACTTAGCTTTTGGCTCCTGGCATTTTTCTCTAATTCTGAAACTATAGATTTGACTTCTTCACTATCAAAAAATTGCTGAATTTTTACTAATTTTCCCTCTAAGTTATTTGGATTTTCACTATGGCTTTTAGCTGCTTCATCTATTAGCTGACTATACTTTTCCCAAAACACTTTTTCTGACTCTAGCAATGGAATTTCACTATATTCATATTCATCCACTTCTAAACTCCCAATATATTCAAATGTTTCTTGTACTTTCAGTAAATCTAAAATTTGATGTGCTTCTAAAGCCCGTTTTTTTTGGAGTAATAAGTCGGCTAAATTCCGATAGATTTCAGCAATGCTTTCTATATATAAATTTCGCTGTCCTACTGGTAATTTTTGCAAATCTTTCCGAATATTTTCAGTAATATCAACTGATTGTTTATAGAAAATTATTGCCAAGTCATCCTGATTTTTTCTTTCTAATAATTTACCTATATTTGCCAGAGTAATTCTCTCTCCATCCTGATGTCCTAGTTGTCGTTCGATAATCAAAGTATGAGTCAAAAATTTGAGTGATTCGGAATGTTTATTTGATTGTCGATGAACTATACCAATATGATGAAGAGTGGCTGAATTATTATAGTTATCACCGATTTTTTCTTGAATAGCTAATGCTTGCTGATGATATTTTAATGCCTCAGAATATTTCCCTTGTTCTCGATAAATTACACCTATATTATCTAGGGTTTTTGCTATCCCAATATTGTCTTGATTTTTACGATTAACCTCTAAAGCTTGTTGATAATATTCTAAGGGTTTAGGAAATTCTTTTAAGTAATGATAAATTGCTCCAATATTATTTAAAATTGTTGCTTTTTCTGGATGATTTTTATTTAAAGCTTGCTGATAAAATTCTATAGCTTGCTCATATTGATATAACTGGGAATAAACTAAACCAATATTACTTAAAATAGCACTGATATTTTCATTATCTTTTTCCTGTTGAGCATTTTTCAAAGCTTCCTGATAAAATTCTAAAGCTTTCAGATATTTACTTTGAGTATCATAAACAAGAGCAATTTTATTCAACGTCCGAATAATTCCAGAGCGACTACCCTCTTGAGTATAAATTTCTAATACTTGTTCAAATTTTTCTAGAGCAACTTCAAACTCACCATTATTAAATTCTGCTGTTGCCTGTTGTTCAAGTTGTTTTGCTTCAGTTTCTAGATTATTTTGTGAAATAGAATGAGTCTCATTTTTTGTCAGTTTTGCTAGTGCTTGTGAATTGATATTCACTTTTTTTTCAACTACTATAGATGGAGAAATAATTAATAAACATATAGTAGATATAATTAACCTTAAATTTTTCCAAATTATCATTTTACTAACTCAATTTTTTGTGTGTGTATTAATTTCTATTATATATAGATATGAATTATATTAAATCCGGATGAATATTCATAAAAATTGATGTTTGATTTTTCATCCCGGTGAGGTATGTAGTTTTCTTTCCCTACTTTCTGTTGAGTTTTTCCTTATTCTTTAGTCAATTCTACCAATTACTCAAAAAGTTGTTATACTTCGACTTTCTATTTAGAGGGTGCTGAATAAATATAAAACCCTTCTTTATTCATTGTTGAAATTATCAAAAAATCCTATAAAATCACTACAAATAACTCAAAGTATGGAAATTTATACTGAAATTATCATGCTAAAGTGCTGAAAAATTAACAGTAAAATTATTGAAAATTGCTAATTACCTATTTCGGATTTGATTAGATTATCAAAATATTTTTTTAGCCAGTAATATTCATAAATATTATGGGTATGAATCAACAGAAAAATTATGGGGAATTGTCAACTGCCGATTTCTTATCTGAAATACAAAAAATTGTGCAAAGATAGCAATCCTATTTTATTTGTTTATAAAAATATTACTGCTTTTAGGGAATAGTCAACAAGCGGGAGTTTCAGTTTTTATCTACTTTTTGATTTGTCACATCCTATGTGCGGATTGCTATCTACGAATATCAGCATTCCCCAATTTACCTATCAATTTTTTGTAGCAAAGATTAAAATATTTCATATTATTTGGATAAATATAGTCATTCTGAATAAGACTCGGGCAAGTGTTTCTTTATCTATAGCAATCCTAAATAGGTCGCGACAAATCAAAAAGTAGATAAAAAAGTTTAAACTCCTACCTGTTGCCTAAAAAGGAGTAAGATTTTTGCCACGAATCAAATAGGATTGCTATAGAAAGGGTTTCAGGCAAAAAAGTGTTTCATCTTTATTGTAAATGCCTATAAATGATTTTTATTTAGTAAATATTTTTCTTTTGATGTTCATTTTTTCTGGCTTAGTCAAATATACTATTACTTTTGTAAATTGGTATATAAATTCTTAACTTGGTGAAATAACAAATTTTTATATATAGTAATCCACGCATAGGTCGTAAGAAATCAAAAAGTAAATAAACAAGTTTAAACTCCCACCTGTTACCTGTTCCCTGTTCCCTGTTCTCTAAAAAGCAGTAAGATTTTTGCCACAAATAAAATAGGATTGCTATAGGATTTCAGAAAGATGGAACACACTACTAATCAAAAAGATATTTGTAGGGATATTCATGCAAAGTCTCTATTTTTATCTACTTAAGTGAAGACTCCTATAATTTTAGGCAAAAGGGAATCAGAAAGAGAAAAAATATTGTACCTGATTAATACAATAAACCCGATACAATCAAATAAATAGGGTTTGCTGAAAAACTATTTTTTCAGGAGTAGGGGAGTGGGGGAGTAGAGGAGTAGGGGAGTAATTTTTTTGCTTAACTCTTGCCCAAAATGCGCTCCTTTTTGAGCATCAAGAGCTGAAAATCAGGTACTTTTTCCTGACCTAAAAAGGTTAAAACCTTTATCTGTAAATGCTTTGATATTTATTCAGCAAGCCCTAAATAAAATCAAAAAAAAATAGGGAATTGATCTGTAACTGTACTTTCCAATTCCCTCACAATTTTTTATTTATGATGATGATTTTTTTACTTCTTCGCGTGTTAACTTGTGATCTTATATCAAGTAACATTAATTAACCAGTAGGGACGTTGCATGCAACGTCCCTACCAGGTTGAGGAAATATTTTTTATTACAGTTATTTAATGAGACATGATATTACTGGTCTACTGACTTATTTTTACTATCCTTTGATAAATCTGATGCTAAATTATCAGCTTCATTTGTTTCTTCAGCAGAAACAGAAGTAACTTTTTCTTCCTGATTATCACTATCTCCAGTAATTATTTTTTCTGTAGAAGGAGAGCTATCTTCAACTTCAGAAACTCCAGTCAATGCAGAAGTTTCTGAAATAGATTTTTCAGTAGATATAGAGTCTGCTTCTGAGGATAAGCTTGCTTCTTTTTCAACTTCTTTCAAAGTAGTTTCTCCTGGCTGAATATCAGATATCACAGACTCTTCTTTTTCCATTAAAGATTCTTGTTTAGCTTGAATATCTTCACTCTGACTGATAGTTTCATTAACTTCAGAAGTAACCTCTTCACTAGAGGTTAAAGGTTCTTTTTCAAGTAGAATATCTTCAGTCTGACTGATAATTTCATTAACTTCAGAAGTAACTTCTTCACTAGAGGTTACTTCCTCATTATCAGCTTGAATTTTTGTAGATTTTGAGTCAGAATCAGTATTTTTAGTATCTCTACCTTGAATGGCATTTTTAATATTGCTCAATATTCCAGTTACAGGAGTCAATAACTGAGCAAAACCACCTGGTTTTTTCGATGAATTTTTCTGTAATTCTTGAACTGTTTCTGGCAAAGTTCTAGCCTCAGTTAAAACATTTTCTTCTGTCAGACTTTTAGTTGTATCTACTTCAGACTCTTCTATCTCTTTGCTGGAATCTGAAGTAGTTTCATCTAACAGTAATTCAGGTTCAGTTTCCCCTGGTTTAACTTCATTAATCAAACCTTCAGTAGTAATATTTTCTAACTCTTGAACAGAAGTTTCTGTTGACTCAGCTAAATCTGATTTAGGTATACTCTCCACTTCTGGTGTAGATATTGTCTGAGCAATAGCTGTTGATTTTTCCTGAGTATTATCTTCAGTATTTTTCTGAATTGATATTTTGGTTTGATCTGCAACTGGGGTAACTTGGCGACGCAATGTCAAACTTTCCCAACCAAACCAACCTATTAAAGCAACACTTGCTACTTGACCCAATAACACCGCACCTGTAATTCTACCCGCACAAAACCACAAGACTAAGGCATAAAAAAGACCTACACCACTCCAGATAAAATCATTTTTCCGATGGACTTCTGGAAAGAAAAAGGCCACCATATATAAAGCTAAACTACCAAGACCAACAGCTAAGGCCAATATGTTTGTCAGCATAAGTTTAGGTACTCCCACTATATTTTCCTATATGGGGTCATTTTATCGTTCATTGACATTCTCCCGACTTTAGGGGAGATAATGTGAGATTCCTAAACTGTGCTATTTACCACTACTAGATTGACACAGCTAAATTTTGTGCCTATTTATTTTGGGGCAAGTTTATTTGCTCTAATGCTTAAACTCCTGAATTGAATATCGCGTAGTCTTGCATAGTAATGGTGAGAATATATGTTTTTTTCTGATACTTCCCAGACTCCCCACATTTCCCACACTTCCTATACCATGACTATGCACCACCACCTACTTTTGAATTCTGACTTTTGACTTGTCCGTAGCACTATAGCACCTACCTTCCTCAGAGATATGTAGTGGGATAATGTCCACTTTGAGAAGTAATTATTGGACTAATCAGATTTTCTCTACTAGGTAAAATATTAAGTATATGGTTAATAGTTTAAAGTTCAAGATTTGTTAATCAAATCGTGAGTTTAATCACTTTTTTACCTAATTTCAAGTCACAGACGATTACTAAAGTTCTCTCATAAGATGTAAGTGTTAGAAAAGCCTAAAAATAAATTGTTCTAGATTTTCATAAAAATCAAAGGAGGGTGTGAAATGTGGGAAAAAATTTTGTTAGCAACTGCTGTTACCTTCTCTTTACATATTTTTGCAGGGGTAAATTTATCTGAGATTAAGTCTCCAATTTCTTCTTTATCTCCTTCTCTAACTACAGCAGACAGTAAAGTACCAAACTTATCTTATGTTGAAAAAAGTTTTCAGTTTTCAACTATGACAAATATCAAAACTTTTATCGACCAATAATTTAAGATTTAGAGAGTTAGTCTAAACTTAGATCATATCTCTTCTCTTTAAATAACCAAAATAAAATATGTAGGAAGTAGGGAACAAATAGAAGTTTATTTGTGCAGTATTCCTTACCGAAAAAATATTTTAGCTTACTTATAGAAGAAGATTTTTATTATGGCTAATTAATGAGATCTGATATTACAATTAAATTAGAATAAATGTGTTTAAAATATTACTAATTTTTTTGATAGGTATAACTCCTTGCCTAGTTTCTTTATGGATTCTCCACAAGTTTGAAGCAAGAACAATAGAAAGACTTAACTCAGTCAGATTCGTTGTAAATTATAGAGAAATAAGAGCTATATCTAGTCAACCAGAACAACAATATATTGAAGGAGTAGGATATATTATAGGAGACTTAACTTGTAAGTTTAATGCTAGGTCTTCTCAAGTTCGTTGTGCTGTTAATCCCTGTGGTCCATGTAAAGGTTGTCTTGATTATCAGTCAATAGATATTGTTGATTAATGGATAATGGATAATTGATAATTGATAATTCATAATTACCTCTGATTAAAACCGAGTCGATTGCATAAGGGTACAATGTAGAATTGATAATATAAAATTGATAAATTAATTAATTCTGAATTCTGTATTCATAAATTATCAATCTTTTATAAATTTCTAATTGAATTAGATTTATGCAAATATTCTCATCCTCAAAAGATAGCTGTGATAGTTCCACAAACATTTATTTCTCCCATCAAAACTCTCTGAATCACCTCAGAAATAGGTATTAAAACCACTTCAATTTCTTCTGTAATATCAAGCTCTTTCTATTGAGACTTGATGAAATTTTCAATAAATAAATTATCGGTCAATAGATATTTGTAGAATTCGGAATTTATATCAAGGTTGAGAATTCAATTAGACTTGCGCAAATATTCTAATCCTAAAAAGATAGCTGTGATAGTTCCACAAACATTTATTTCTCCCATCAAAACTCTCTCAATCACCTCAGAAATAGGTATTAAAACTACTTCAATTTCTTCTGTAATATCAAGCTCTTGTTTTTGAGACTTGATGACATTTTCAGCAATAAATAAATGAATAGAATTTGTATCTTTTACAGGATTATCATACAAAGTTGCTAACTTAATTAACTTCTCAGCAACATATCCAGTTTCTTCAGTAAATTCTCTACTAGCAGCTACTTCAGGAATTTCTACTTGAGGATTAAAAGATCCTGCCGGTAACTCCAATAAAACTTCACCAACTCCATGTCTATATTGACGGACAAATACAATTTCTTGTTGAACAGTTACAGGAAAAACAAGAGCAATATCTGGTCTAACATTAATAAAAAAATCATCTATAACTTTACCATTCGGTAACTCAACTTCATCCTGTCTTACCTGACACCATTTATTATTAATTACTAACCTAGATTGTAAAAGCTTCCATTTTTTTAAATCAGTCATAAGTACCTGTGCAAAATTAATTTATTTATTTATTTAATTTAATAGGTAGTAGGCACTAAGAGAAAAAATATACAAGTATACTTTATAAATATAAGTAGAGCCAAAATAATTTAGCCTATCTACTGACTTAACTTCAGCACCAAACATACAATTAATTTTGCTTGAATACTTAATTAATATATATGACCAACCATTTAATTAACTCAACTAGACTAACTCAAGACTTACAAAAAGTCACCTCAGACTTGCATCAAATTAACTCCTTTGCTGGACTACTTCGCTTTCTTGTATTAGGTTTTACCTGCCTCATTTTAGTCAGAATAGCTTGGTCAACATCCAATAACTATTTATTTCTAGGTACTAGCATTTTCGCGGGACTCTTGTATGCTTTCTGGCTAATTTGTACGCATGATATGACTCATCACACCTTAACTGGGTGGAGATGGTTTGACAATATTATGCCTCGACTAATCAGTTGGCCGATGTTTTGGCCTTACAGTGTTTATGCTGCACTGCACAAACTACATCATGGTT
>JBFRWR010000076.1:0-3570 GCA_051439685.1 Trichodesmium sp. | reverse complement strand
GTATAGCTATTTGTTTATTGGAAGGTTTAGAACTCAAAGAAGCCTACTTACAAGGAATAGAAAATATCAAAAAAATCTACTCAGAAGAGAAGTATGCAGGAGAAATACATCGTTTTCGTAAAGTATTGGGTGGAGAAGTTCAAAATATACCTCCAACACAAATTCATGCTGGTGGTTATGTACTAGATACATTAGAAGCTTCTTTGTGGTGTTTATTAAATACAAACTCTTTTCCAGAGGCAGTATTAAAAGCTGTAAATTTAGGAGAAGATACAGATACAACTGGAGCAGTAACAGGTGGTTTAGCAGGAATTTATTATGGTATAGAAAATATTCCAAAAGAGTGGATAGAAGTAATTGCTAGAAAAGATGATATAGTTACTTTGGCAGAGCGTTTAGAAACTGCTATTTATCAAAAAAATTAGACACAGAAAAGAGGAAGTAGGGAGTAGGGAGTAGGGAGTAGGGGGAAATAATTGATGATTTATTTAGGATAATTAATTTGATTTTTGATTATTGGAGATGTCTAGTGCGAATAGCCCAAATCAAAAGATACTTAGGGTTTGCGCTCAAAATTCTGTTTTCAGGAGTAGGGGAGTAGGGGAGTAATTTTTTTGCCCAATTCTTGCTAGAAATGCGCTCCTTTTTCAGGATCAAGAGCTAAAAACCAGGTACTTTTTCCAGAATAAAAATTAGTCTAACCTTTATCTATCAATCCTTTGATATTTAATCAGCAAGCCCTACTTAAAAGCTTAGGTTTAACAACTTCTATAAGCTATCTAAATTTAGCGGGAAAATCTAAAAAGCTGAATGCTAAAGGCTGACTCCTGACTGCTTAGTGTAAGCTAAAAATTGACAAAAAAAATATCAATAAAATGCTGAGAATTTCTCTATTTGGAACAAGCGCAGACCCGCCAACTGCCGGACATCAAACAATTATTAAATGGCTTGGCGAAAACTTTGATAAAGTAGTAGTTTGGGCATCAGATAATCCCTTTAAATCACATCAAACACCCCTCGAACATCGCTCAAAAATGTTATCAATTTTGATTGATAATATTAACTCTAATCAAAACAATATTTCTCTACATCAAGAATTAAGTAGTCGTCGGACAATAGAAACTGTTGAACTTGCCCATAAAAAATGGGATGATGCAAAATTTACTCTCGTAGTAGGTTCAGATTTAGTCAAACAATTACCAAGTTGGTATAAGATAGAAGAACTTTTACAGAAAGTACAATTGTTGATTGTACCTCGAAAAGGTATTACAACAGAAGAAGCAGATTTACAGAAATTACAAGAACTAAATACAGAGTTAAAAATAGCTGCTTTAGAAGTTCCAAAAGTTTCCTCATCTGCATATCGTGAACAAGGATACGAAATGACTATTACCCCTCCTATTAAAGATTATATATATCGGCAAAAATTATATCAATGACAGAAAATGACTATAGAAAAAACTTAGAGAATAAAGCTGATTTTAAAGTAGGGGTAGATAATGTAATTTTTTCCGTAGATACTCAACAACATCGCCTCTTAGTATTGTTAGTAATGCGACAAAAAGAACCATTTCTTAACTACTGGAGTTTACCAGGTACATTAGTAATACAAGGTGAATCTTTAGAAGCAGCAGCTTATAGAATATTAGCCGAAAAAATCAGGGTAAAAAATCTCTATTTAGAACAATTATATACTTTTGGCGGTCCAGCTCGTGACCCCAGAGAATCTATTTATAATTGTAGATATTTATCAGTCAGTTATTTTGCCCTAGTTAGATTTAAAGAAGCAGAATTAATTGCCGATGGAGTAACAGGAATTGCTTGGTATCCTGTTGCACAAATACCACAATTAGCATTTGACCATCAACAAATTATTGAGTATGGATATTCTAGATTACGCAATAAACTTGAGTATAGTCCGATTGCTTTTGATGTGCTACCTACAGAATTTACTTTAGGAGAATTATATCAATTTTATATAACAATTTTAGGTAATGATTTTGCAGATTATTCTAATTTTCGAGCTAAACTATTAAAGTTAGGATTCTTGTTAGATACTGGCGTTAAAACATCACGAGGTGCTGGAAGACCTGCTAGCCTTTATCGGTTTGATTCAGAAGCATTTAGTTTGGTAAAAAATAAGCCTTTAATATTTATTTGATAATGCTTGAATCTTGTAATGTAGAAAAAAAGCAAGTTTTTCAGTCAAAAAAGCTCAAAAAGTTAGCATTATTTATTAGTTAATTTGCAGTAATAAAGTTTGAGTAGTCCAAGTCGGACATCCACAACCAAAAAAGTCATAATCTTCCGTCCAAATTGCTGCAGGTAAAGCTAACGCTAAGGCAACTGTTTCCTAATCATTAGGGTCTCTAGGGATACGCTTTCTTGCTTCTGTTTCAAATGATTGATAATCAGATAAAGCGACAGTAGTAATTCTATTATTAATTAGTTCTAGAGCTACTTCTAATTCCAATTGTTTCTCTTCTTGAGTTAAATTAGCTTTCTCAGCTATTATGGAAACCCGCTTTTGTAATTCGTATTGAGCTTCATTTTTCATCTTTTCAGCTAAAAATAATTCTAAGCTTTGTGACCTGATTAAAGCTCTTCCCCGCTTTCTCACCAGTTCAGCAACTAAGATATTTGTATCAACAACTAGCCGCATTATTTATCATCCTCAAGTGGATTCATAAACATTGATACATATTATTCTTCTGTTAATCCCATTTTAGCTAATCTTTGTTCCATGATTCTGTCAAGTTCTTCTGATGCTTTTTTGCCTTCTTCGTAATCAAGTTTACTACACAACTCTGCTATTTTTTATTCTGTTAATCCCGTCGGATGTAATTTTTTATCCATAATTTTACCAAGTTATTCTGCTGCTTTTTTGGCTTCTTCGACTGCTTTATTTGCTTCATAATTGAGTTGACTAGGCAGTGATGCTATTCTTTCTTCGGTTAATTCTCTGGGATGTAATGTTTTATCCATAATTTTGCCAAGTTATTCTGTAGCTTTTTTGGCTTCTTCGGCTGTTTTATTAGCTGCTTCAAAAATTATTTCAAGTTCTTTTTGAGCTACAGCGCTTCCCGTTGTTATGAGGTACAAAATTTTAAGTTTGAGGCAACAGGCAACAGGCAACAGGCAACAGGCAACAGGCAACAGGGAATAGGGAATAGGGAATAGAAAAGAATAAAAACAACTGTACCTCATAGCTTCGGAAACTGCTATCTTCGTACCTCTGAGTTCAGTCAGAGGCAAAAAAATCCAAAATTTCCTTTTTTTATCTTAAGAGTTTGAAAGCTTGAAAACCATGTCGCTTTAGCGCATGGATGAAAAGCTCTCCGAGCGACTTAACTCGCCTGTAAAAATCTTATTTTTACTGAGTAATTAATAATTAGGACTTGCTGATTAAATCTAAAAGCATTGACAGAGAAAAGTTTTAGCCTTTTTAGCTCTTGAAAATGTACAAGGTTTTCGTTCTAGGGAACTCAAAAAGTGAGGATTTTAGGTTGCATAAGGCAGAAAAATCAAGGGATGATTCTTCCTTCTGTCTTCTCTAAATTCCCCATTTCT
>JBFRWR010000075.1:0-5090 GCA_051439685.1 Trichodesmium sp. | reverse complement strand
TCGCTATCCCCATTACAACAGGAACAAACCAAGAAATTACCATATCTGCTAATTTTTGAATTGGTGCTTTTGAACTTTGCGCCTGTTGAACTAATTTAATTATTTGAGCTAATACTGTATCTTTTCCAACTCTCGCTGCTTCAAATTTAAAACTACCAGTTTTATTAATTGTTGCGCCAATAACTTCATCTCCCGATTGTTTTTCTACAGGTAAACTTTCACCAGTAACCATAGATTCATCGACTGTAGAATTACCTTCTTTTACTAACCCATCTACAGGAATTTTTTCTCCAGGACGCACCACAATCAAATCACCAATTTTTACTTGTTCAATCAGAATATCTACTTCTTTCCCATCTCGAATAACTCTAGCAGTTTTTGCCTGTAAACCTATCAATTTTTGAATAGCTGCGGAGGTCTGTTTCCGGGCGCGATGTTCGAGAAGTCTGCCTAATAAAATTAGAGTAATAATGACGGCTGCTGCTTCATAATAAACATCTGGATTTAATCCTTGCTTGGTAAAATAATCTGGAAAAAATGTGGGAAATAAAGAATATAAATAAGCTGCTCCCGTACCTAGAGAAACTAAAGTATTCATATCTATAGAACGATTTTTTAATCCTTTTATAGCACCAATAAAAAATGATTTACCGCACCAAAACATTACAGGCGTGGTTAATATTAATTGTAGCCAGGAATTATGTAACCACATTGGTATCCAAGGAATATTTAATCCGGTCATCATCGGCAACGAACCAATAATTAAAATTCCACTAATAACCCCCCCAACAACAACTTTATTGATCATTTGTCGTTCTATGCGGCGATTTTCTCTGTCTTTTTCTGCCAGATTTATTGTTTCCTGAAGTGGTTCTGCTCCAAAGCCAATATCTGTTACAGACTCTTGAATTTTGTGTAAATTTGTTTTGTGGGAATTATACTTAACTGTTGCTTGTGCCGTAGCAAAATTAACTTGACATTCTGCTACACCAACTACATTTTCAATAGCTTTTTGAATTTTATTAGCACAGGCAGCACAACCCATACCTTTTAGCTCTAAATATGTTATTTCCACTATTGCCTCCTGATGTTATATCTATTATCAATTATTAATTATTTCTCTGTATTCTCTGCTGATACTTTTAATCTCTAGAGACTCAAGTCAATCATTTTATCTATACAGTTAAGATTTTGCCAAGCAAATCAAAATACTCGTAAATATTAGTATCTTTTATTTTAACAGTTCTGCTAGTGACAAAAATCTTCGTTTCTCACTTATTAGTTATTTTTGACAGCTAATACATAAATACTTACAGCCCATTCGGTGTTTGATAAGGTACAGTCGAACTAGCTTTTTAAATAGTTTTTGAAGTATGGAATTAAGTTTTTATTCATGTTGAGAAAATCTAAATCACTGTACCACACTTACATGGAATAGACTGTAGAATTTTATTGTTTTTTCTTAGTTCCTATTTTTTCCTTCTTGGTTAAATAAGTAAACTAAGTAACATATTTTTAAAACTTTTTATTCAGAATAGTATTACTAATTAAATATTAAGTGTAGGTACGATAGCGTTTCTCATAATGGTGAAATACAGTTATCTTTTCGTATTTATATTCTCTGTTCCCTATTCCCTCAAACAAACGAATGAGCAGACCTCACCAATATGGGAATTGCTATAGATAAAATTGAAAAGCAGAAAAGTTGTTCTTACCCTCAATCAATATTGTTGAGGTGTAACAATCCTCAATAGGTCGTAACAACTCAAAAAATAGAAATAAACTCTGAAACTTTTACCTATTATACCAAATTTCAAAAGTAATACTATACTTAAGAAATACTTCAACTATCAATTAATTAGTGCATACTAAATCTTTTTTTTTGCTAACTTGACCTAATTTAATATTAATTATGGTTATGTTGATTTCTCCCCCACTCCTCTACTCCCCTACTCAACAAAATCTAGAAATTTTTTTGATAAATGGTATTAATTATTGCCTATTCCCTATCCCCACAAAATAGATAATATTTTAGAACAAATAAAATAGGATTGCTATATTTTTTTCAAATGAGATGTAAATCTAGATTGAGGTTTTTTCTAGGAATAAATCTTGTCTTGAGTACCCAGTAATCCTAGTATAAAGCTACTCTTTGATGGTTTTTTTCTTCTTGACTATTCTCTATTCGTTTTTGCAGAGAACTCAGTTTCCACATTCCAGATAAAAACCCTATATATAGTGTTTTTCAAGGTCGTGAGGTACATTTATCTTTTGTCTTTTTATTTATTTCCTGTTCCCTGTTCTTTATTCCCTCAAACCTAAAACTTTGTAGTTCACCATTATCGGAACTGCTATATGATATAAAATGATTAATTAACATTAACCTCAAAAACAGAAATGAATAATCAAATAGCTATTTCTTGTAACCATGTCAATAAAATTTTTGGCAATGGAACTATTGCTTTAAAAGATATGAATTTGACAATTAATCAAGGAGAGTTTGTAACTATTGTCGGACCTTCTGGCTGTGGCAAAAGTACAGTATTACGGTTAATTGCCAAATTAAGTGAAATTAGTTCTGGCAAAATTGAATCAAATATAAATTGGGATAAAAATGAGTTAGCTTTTGTCTTTCAAGAACCAGCTTTAATGCCTTGGTCTCAAGTAATTGATAATGTACATTTACCTCTAAAATTAACAGGAAAATCTCTGAGAGAATCTCGCAAAATTCTGCAAGAAGCAATTAATTTAGTAGGTTTAGATGGTTTTGAACGTTCTTATCCACGACAGTTATCGGGTGGTATGAAAATGCGAGTTTCTATCGCTAGAGCTTTAGTAACTAATCCAAAAATTGTACTAATGGATGAACCTTTTGGTGCTTTAGATGAAATGACTCGTAGTAAGTTAAATACTGACTTATTAGAGGTATGGCAAAACAGAAATTGGACTGTAGTTTTTGTGACTCATAATATTTATGAAGCGGTATATTTATCTCAACGAGTAATTGTCATGGCTGCTCGCCCTGGTAGGGTAGTAGCAGATGTTAAAATAGATGCAAATTATCCCCGTAATGAAGATTTCCGAATGTCGCAACTATGTAATGAATATTGTCGAGAAATTTCTAATTATTTGGGAATGGCAGTTTCATTAATTGATAATGGATAATGAATAATGGATAATTACCTCAAGAAAAACCCTAACCGAATTGAATATAAGAAAATCACCTGTTCTGTTTTTTTGAAATAGAAAGCTTTAAAGCTTTGGGGATTAATTATCCATTGGTATAGTGCTACGCATTAAGGTTAGGACATTTCTAAATCCTAAAACCTTTTATTAGTCTACTATTCCCTATTCCCTATTCCCTATTCCCTATTCCCTATTCCCTAATATGACCGTCAAAAATTATTCCTTACAGCGGTTTTCATATGAATAAACCACAATGATACTAACTCCTAACTCCTACGAACTACGGACGTTGCATAACAAAAATGCGTTTTCCTTACGGAATGCTGCGCAAACATGTCGCGCAGCGTTAGCGGAGCTTTGCGTTAGCAAAACGTCCCTACCTCCTAACTCCTGACTCCTGACTCCTGACTCCTGACTCCTAACCATGAGTTTAGTGGTCTACTCAACTGAAAAGCGCTGTATTGTTCTATTTTTGCCCTGAATTTTTGATAGGCTGACCAGAAATAATTAACCTCTTTAATTTCTCTGAAAATTTCTTGATTATTCGGAAAATATACCCTACTCACTTGCTGAATACCCAATCGCAATTTGGTCATTTTCATAGGGTGCATCTCAATGCGTGAATAAAGCCGAAAATTTATCGGTTTTAGGGAACAGGGAACAGGGAACAGGGAATAGGTATGAAAAAAATAGGGAATAGGAAAAAAGTATTTTTGCAAATGTGAGATGCACCCTTTTCATATCCACAATAAGGTGGGAAAACCCACCCTCAAATTAACAACAATTATAGTAGTCGCTATTACTACTAATTATCAAACTTAGTCATCAGTTATCTAATTATTGTTAGCCGAATTAGCTATTTGTTGAACAACAGACAAAGGCAAATCTAAAGACTCAGCAATTACCTCTAAACTCAATCCTAATTTGAGCAATCGAGGGATTGCTTCTTTCTTAGCCTTCTGTTCGCCTCTTTGTTCGCCTCTTTGTTCACCTTCTTGTTCACCATCGGCAAAAGCATCTCGATAAAATCTGGTTTGTTTCAAATCACCTAAACTAAACATTGCTGCAATTTCCTCCCGGCTTTTTTCTGGTAATTTATAGACTATTATCGTCTCTAATAATTCGATAATATTCTGTTGTTTGACTGCATCTGTTAATTGAACTTTAGATTTTTCAACTAACGACTTAGCCAGATCAACTGCAGTTTCTTCTGCTTCTACTACCAGTTTAACAATTCCTACTCCTAATGAATCTGATTCTAACTCATCTAAATAAATTCGTTCGACTCTTTCTAAATTTAAAATCTCTCCAAATTGATGAGCTTCTTCCCTCTCAACACTACGAGTCGGATAAATAACTACTACTCTCCAAGGATGAGTAGGTTGATATTGTCTTAAATACAGAAAAAGTTCTGCAAAAATACGATAATATAATTCATCTGTGGGTTGAAATTGTACTTCTACTAAATAGAATGGTTGAGCTGAATTATTATTAGTAGGCAGAAATAATCCATCCATACGAAATGCTAATTGTTTGACTTCACGGGAAGTAAACTGATAATTCTTAGCTTCTGCTTTGTCAACACCAATTAATTCAAAAAAACTCTCTGGAAATGTGAGAAATAGTTCATAGAAAATGCTGTCTTTTTTCACCCTTTGTTACCTGTTTTTAACTAGAACCAGTTAATAGCTGAATGCTTACTTATTTTAACATAACAGGTTGGGGAAATTCACAAATTTACAACTAATAACTCAAGAATTTTTCCTTTTTTAATTCCTTTTGCCAACATAAAGTTAACTTCTTAAATATACAGCAAGTTCTGATTCAATTAGAACACTTATGGCGGTTTTCATTTCAGTATAAGAATGTAGGGATGTTCCATGGAACGTCCCTACAAGGTTATG
>JBFRWR010000074.1:0-12019 GCA_051439685.1 Trichodesmium sp. | reverse complement strand
GAGACAGGAGACAGGAGACAGGAGACAGGAAAAATGGAAATTATAGAGGAGGTAGTCGTCAAAATTGTCCCAAGATTTTTCTGCCATAATCATCCCAAAATACTAGCTTTTTGCAGCTCTATAGACCGAAACAAGCGCACTATTACTTCTTAATATAGAATATGGGTAATTAGTTATAGTATCGCCCTCGGAGTCAGTAGGGGTAATTTATGTTTCTGGAGCATTCCGTAGGAAATTACCCGTTATTCAGTCAGGAGAAATAAAGGATTTGAATAGGATGAATTTTTTAATTTGTATTTAATAGAAAATCTCTAAGTTGAGGAAGTAATTTTGTGATTAGTGTATATAGCAATTTCTATAGTGGTGAGGTACAAAATTGCTTTGTTTTGGGATTAGGGAAAATGGGGGAATGGGGAATAGCGAATCATACAAACAACTCTACCTCACCCTTCTTCAGAAACACTATAACCGGATTTTATATTACTACAAAAAAGAGAATTAGCTAAAAATATTTATTTCTTTTTTATCCATCTATGGAGAGACTTTATCGCTGAAAATTTCTAAGTACAAAGATTATTACTAATTAATATTAGGTTGTTGTCAGTAATATTCAGGTTTATACAAAAATATATAGCAATCCTATTTTATTCGTGTCAAAAATTTTACTGCTTTTTAGGCAAGAGGGAACAGGCAAAAGTCAACAGGTGGGAGTTTCAGTTTTTTTATTTACTTTTTGATTTATTACTACCTATTTAGGATTGCTATAATTTTCTCAACTGTAGTTGAACTAATCCAATATTTAAGTTAATATTTAACAAAAAAGCCTAAGCAAATTTTTTATAAACTACTAACTAATAAACTAAGAATTATCTAACTAGCAACTGAAAAAAAATATTATGAATTTTCAAGCAGAATTTGAACTACTATTAAGGTCGCGTCACTCTATAATTTATATTCAAACTAGAGAAGAAGAACGAGTAGAAAATACAATTACTGAATTAGCAAAAAAACAAGGTAATAGAGCAGTATATATTTGGGATTTTGTCGAAGGATATCAAAATAATCCTAATGATATAGGATTTGGCAAAAGAAATCCTCTTCAAAGTTTAGAACTTGTAGAAAAATTGCCAGAACCTGCTCCAGCAATTTTCATATTGCGTGATTTTCAAAGATTTTTGGAAGATATTTCTATTTCCAGAAAACTCCGAAACCTCGCCAAAAAATTGAAATCTCAACCAAAAAATTTAGTTATTCTTGCTCCTCAAATATCTGTTCCAGAAGATTTGAGCGAGTTTATAACAATCATAGAATTTCCACTGCCAAATAGTCAAGAAATTTCTCAAGAAGTAGAACGGCTATTTCTGGCAATGGGTCAATCTATAGAGAAACGTTTATTAGATGAAGTAGTTCGGGCAGCTCAAGGATTATCAATAGAAAGAATTAGAAGAGTTTTAGCTAAGGCGATCGCTACCCATGGAGAGTTGCAGCTTAACGATGTTGATTTAATTTTAGAGGAAAAACGACAAACAATTCGGCAAACTCAAATATTGGACTTTTATGCTGCCCATGAAAATATTTCTGATATTGGAGGTTTAGATAATCTCAAAGAATGGTTGTTGCGACGAGGTGGGGCATTTTCTGAAAGAGCAAGACAATATGGTTTACCTCATCCAAGAGGTTTACTTTTAGTAGGAATACAGGGTACGGGAAAATCTCTTACCGCTAAGGCGATCGCTCATCATTGGCATTTACCTTTATTACGTTTGGATGTGGGCCGTTTATTTGGAGGTTTGGTGGGAGAGTCAGAGTCCCGTACCCGACAGATGATTTCTCTTGCTGAGGCTTTGGCCCCTTGTGTGTTGTGGATAGATGAAATTGATAAAGGTTTTGCAGGGTTGAGAAGTCAAGGAGATGCAGGTACTACGAGCCGTGTTTTTGGTACATTTATTACTTGGTTAGCGGAAAAGACATCTCCTGTTTTTGTGGTAGCTACTGCTAATAATATTCAAGCTTTACCACCGGAAATATTACGCAAAGGTAGGTTTGATGAAATATTTTTTGTGGGTTTACCTAATCAAGCAGAAAGAAAAGCTATTTTTGAGGTACATTTATCTAGGTTACGACCTCATAATCTTAAGAGTTATGATATGGAACGTCTAGCTTATGAAACCCCAGATTTTTCTGGTGCAGAAATAGAACAATCTTTAATTGAAGCTATGCACATTGGATTTAGTCAAAATAGAGAGTTTACTAATGAAGATATATTAGAGTCTGCTAGTCAAATTATTCCTTTAGCTAGAACTGCTGAAGAACAAATTAAGTTTTTACAAGATTGGGCAGCAGCAGGTAAAGCGCGTCTCGCTTCTAGATATGAAGGTTTAAAAGGTAAGTTTTAGGTATAGTAATTATTGCTCTAAGTTAAGTGAGATAAAAATTTATAGGTTATAGGGGAGAGTTCATTAATGGATAATTGATAATTACCTCTGGTTAAAACCGTTACGGAATTGAATATCAGGAAATATTATTTCTTTTTTTCCCTATCCAAGGCAGGGCTGTTTCAAAGTCAAATAAATAATTGATATGAATGAGAATTGGGGGAACGATTACCGGAATTTGCGGAAAATTGAGGAAAAACTGGCGATTTTTCGGGGTGGAGGTAGGGAAAACTTCCCAAAGAATTTTGGTCAAATCAACGGAATTTCTGAAAAATACATGGAATCATCAAAATTATTGAGCAATAAATTTGGGGAAAATCCTGGGTATAGGGTGGAAAATTCTCCTCTGCTCCCTGCTCCCCTGCTCCCCCTCTACCTTAACCAAGAATGAAACAGCCCTACTATCCAAGGGGAGGCTTAAAACCAGAATTATTTAATTATTAATTATTAATAATTCGGTAACAGAAAAGAAGAAAAAAAAGTCTACATCATTAATTTGATAAAGGCTATATTTAATTCTATAGTCAAGATAAATTTATGAATTTTTTACCTAGTATTAAATAGGGTTTGCTGAAAAATTATAAGGGTAGGAGTCAGGAGTCAACCCACCCCTAGCCCAACCCACCCCCGCTCTTCCCAGGAGGGGAGCCAGGAGGGGAAGTTAGGAGAAATAGGATTTATAGAAGAGGTAATATGAAGAATAGTCCTTTAATTTTTGTGCCCTAGTTAACCTTTAATCCCAACTTTTTGAACCTTTTGGATTTAAAACATTGCACTTTTTCCAGACCTAAAAAAGTTAAGAATTTTAGCTTTCAATTCTTTTAGATTTCATCAGCAAACCCTAAATACCAAATTTATAAGCATTCATCTCTTATAACTCAGCAATAATATTTCTCTATTTAAAGGTTTTTAATTACTCTATAAATTGAATTTATGATGACTTTTGCCTCCTCCAAAATTAATAGCTGATGGCTAATAGCTGATGGATCAATGCTTACCCAATTTTTTTTATTTAATCCTTTGAAAAACACTTAAAAATTATGAATCTTTATGGATTATTCAAATTTTTAGTAGGGTTTATTTTAGCAATACTGTTACTAGCTGGTGCTAGTGCAGCAGCAGTTCTCTACTTTGCGGCAAAACTAACAAGAATGCCAGAAAAACCAATATATACAAATGAAAAACCTGTAGTTCAAAAAGTTAGTACCTCAGAAACTACAAATAAAAAATCACCTGATGGATTAGAACCCGGAACTTATAAAGCTATTGTCTCTGAACCTATTGGTTTAATTATTCGGGATACTCCTAGTAGAGATGCTAATCGGATTGGAGGTGTTTCTTATCAAGAAGAAGTTATAGTTTTAGAAGAAAGTTCTGACAAGAGATGGCAAAAAATTAGAGTGAATGATGGGAGCGATCGTATGGGTTGGGTTTCAGGAGGTAATACTGAACGTTTGGATTAGATTATTCATTTTTTTTGCATCAGTTTAAAGTAGAAATAGTCAGAAAATAGGGTTTGCGCTCAAAAGTCTTTTAGTAGGGGTAGGAGACAGGAGACAGGAGACAGGAGACAGGATAAATGGGAGTTATAGAGGAGGTAGTAGCAAGAATAGTATCTTGATTTTTCTGCTCTTGTCAGCTTTTAATGCTAACTTTTGGAACCTTTTGGAGTGAAAAGTTTGGAGTTTTTCCACACCTAAAAAGGTTAAAAAAATTAGCTTTCAATCCTGTTAGATTTAATCAGCAAGCCCTACTTATTTTAAATAAAGAGCAAGTTGATTTGCTAATATTTTATGGAGATATTCTATATAATTTCTCTTCCTATAGAATCAAGTAGAATAAAGACAAAAGTAATAGACGTTTTTTCTGTCAACTTACAAAAAATCGCAAGTATATGAAGTACAAATAAAAAAAAACCTGCCTGAATGCAAGGTTTAAATTTTTTCTAGGTACTTATAAATATACTCTTTAAGTTATCCCTAAAAATTTCTACATATCTTCATCTTCATCCAGAGAAAAATTATTTCCTTGATCAAAAACCTGAATAATTCCATCATCTTTTAAATCTGCAACATATTCTAATAAATCCTTTTTCAGAATTTCCGGGTCTACTGATTCCAATTCCAAAATATCCTCATAAGCTTCTTGAATAGAACTAGAACCTATCAAAGCAAATAACATTTGAGCTGCTACATCATCTAATAAAAAATCTTCACCCTCTTGTTCAGAATTAACTACAAAAATTCCTCCCTCATCTTCTGCCAAGAAAAAATGATTAGTTAATGATACTCTTTGACTTAATGAAATATTCACAACTTACCTCTACTACCAAGAAAAAAATAAACTAATTACAACAATAAAGTAAATTTGCCGAATAATTAATAATTAATAATTAAATAATTCGCGCCTTGAAGCCTCCCCTTGGATAGGGAAAAAAAAGAAATAATATTTCCTGAACTTCAATTCCGTAACGGTTTTAACCAGAGATAATTATCAATTATCCATTATCAATTATCCATTAATGAAATAGCAAGATTTACTATACAATAGTTTCATCAGAAATTAATACAAAATATTAGTTAAAAATTTGTTAAAAGAATGAACTTGCGGATTGGTAATGGCTACGATATTCATAAATTAGGGCCAGAAAGACCCCTGATTCTGGGAGGAATCAAAATTGACCATGAAATGGGACTTGTTGGCCATAGCGATGCAGATGTTCTGACCCATGCGATTATGGACGCAATGTTAGGCGCTCTAAGTTTAGGGGATATTGGCCATTATTTCCCTCCGAGCGATCCACAATGGGCTGGAGCTGATAGTATAGAGTTATTGAACCGTGTCAATCATTTAGTTAAAGCTGCTTGCTGGAAAATTAGTAATATTGACTCAGTTGTAGTGGCAGAACGTCCTAAACTTAAGCCACATATAGAGAAAATGCGATCGCGTCTTGCTACAGCTTTAGAACTAGAGGAAAATCAAGTTAGTATTAAAGCTACTACAAATGAAAAATTAGGTCCTGTAGGTAGAGAAGAAGGTATTGCTGCTTATGCGGTAGTTTTGCTAGAAAAATATGAGGGTTAGCAACTTTCAGGAGTAAGGGAATAGGGTAGGGACGTTGCATGCAACGTCCGTAGGGTAGTAATTTTTTGCCTCCACTATGCGCCCAAAATGCGCTCCTTTTTGAGCATCAAGAGCTGAAAACTAGGTACTTTTTCCAGACCGTGCAAAAGTTCAAACCTTTATCTGTAAATGCTTTGATATTTATTCAGCAAGCCCTAAATAAACCCGCCCCATAAATATGCACACTCATTTAGATGTGTCAATCCAGTAGCCAAAGTTATAGTAGTGTATTGACACACGTTGAAATTGTGGAAATTTGTAGGGGCGAGTTTTAGTTGAAATTTTCATGTTCACCATCAGATTAAATAAACCTGCCCTAATGTAAAGTTTTAGCTGTGTCTATCCACTACAGCTTTCAGGATTGCCAAATTAAATACTGTAGTTGATTTTTGTAATCTTAAATTGTTTGAACAAAAATGTTAATTGCAAAAATCAAGCCCTATCACTTTTTTCAGCTACCACTCCAATTATTAACTTACACCTATTCTGGCTTTCTAATTGTCTATTTTATTCTCAGACTGATATTCTGGGATAAACTCTGGATAATAGCCCTTATTGGTAACTTTATTCCCCTAAT
Source organism: Trichodesmium sp. (assembly GCA_051439685.1). GTDB lineage: Bacteria > Cyanobacteriota > Cyanobacteriia > Cyanobacteriales > Microcoleaceae > Trichodesmium. Next base: position 5,884 of record JBFRWR010000074.1, on the reverse strand, counting down.
TCTCTTACCCCTATTACTACTACCTGTACCTGCATTTTTCGTCATCAAAAAAACTTGGTTTTCTCTACTTTCATCTATTGCTTGTTTCTTACTAATAAGTTGGCTGCATATTACATATTTTTCTCCCCAGAATAGTCAAATTATAGAGCTTCAACCAGTGAAAATTTTAACCCTAAATACCAGTTGGTCAGACACAAAAGCAACAAAATTACTAGGGTTAATTCAGGAAGAAAAACCAGACTTAGTTTTTTTACAGGAAGTTACTTATAAAAACTTTAAACAATTATTTCCCCAGTTAACAGCTAACTACCCCTACAAATATTACGATTATAATTTTGAGAATTATCATACCAGCAGTGTTGGAATTATCAGTAAATATCCCATCCACCTCCGGGAAAAAATCCATTTAGCAGGTCATATAGAAGTTCAACAAAGGATGATTGTTAAAATAGAAAACCAAGAGGTAGTTATTTATAATATTGAAATGACTGCTCCTTGGATTAGACAGCAAAAAATCTTGCCATTTTTAACAATTCCTAGCTACGATTTTTCTCAACGTTCGGCAGAAATCAAAGACTTAATAAACCGCATTAAAGAAGAAAATTTACCTGTTATTGCTGCTGGAGATTTTAACCTAACAAATCAGAGTCAAGACTACCACAATTTATCACAATTATTGCAAGATTCTTTTCATATTTCAGGTTGGGGTTTTGGCTGGACTTGGCCGACAAATTGGGCTATGAATAACTTTATCAAAACCTCTACATGGAAGTTAAGTTTTCCATTATTTAGATTAGATTACATTTGGCATTCAAACCATTGGCAAACTAAATCATCTCAGGTTTTACCAAGTATTGGTGCCGCTCATCTTCCTATCGTTTCAGAATTACAATTAATTAAATAAATGATACTATAGCAATCCTCCGCATATTCGTGGCAAAAATCTTACTGCTTTTTAGGCAAGAGGCAACAGGCAACAGGCAACAGGTAAGAGTTGAAAATTTTTTATTTACTTTTTAATTTATCACAACCTATTTAGGATTGCTATATATCCCTGAAAATGAATATTACAAAATCCCTAAATCATATCAAATTTGCTTGTTTTGGAAAATAACCTTCTATTCTATTAGTATTGGCAAAAACTCCTAGTTTGTAGTTGTTTTGCCTCCAAACCACTACAGTATTCAATTCTACCGATACTACCTGATGTGATATCACAGTCATAATTAGGGTTTGCTGAAGTTGCCTTCAAGTACGGCAGTATTTTTGATAATTGGTCTTAATATAGCGATTTTCTTTTTGGTGAGGTAAACTGCGATTAAATTTACACTTCAAGTAATTAGAAGAAATTTAATTATGTCTCAAAATTCAACTTCCTCAATTAGAGTCGTTAATGTTGTTAGCACTGCTCTGCTGATTTATCGAGATAATTTTAATTCCTATATTGCTGTAGCAATTACAGCTACTTTATGGTTTTTATTGCCATTTTTAGCTCTAATTCCTACACTGCTATTTTTTACTTATCGTCAAGCAAATATATCGACTTCAAATTGGTTATTGTTAATTCTTGTTTGGATATTATTATTTATTTTTTGTACCTCAAAATCAATTGTTAATAGTGCTATAATTGGTAGATTAGTATTCGGATTATTAACAAATAAACCGGAAACTGTTAGTGAAGCTCGCAGGTCTCTGGCTCCGAAAATTTGGTTTTTTTCCAAAGTATTTTTATTATTTTTAATTATCTTTGGAGTTTGGTTATCTCTTTTTTTATGGGCGTTAATAGCTTTAGGTCTGTATACGAGTGTGTTCCTGATTTTTCATGGACAAGACCAGAATTTTATAATTTTTATTGATCTTGTAATTTTTGTTATTTTATTAAGCTTTAGTATACGATTATTGAGTCGCTTTTTGATTATTTATATGCCTTTATCTGTTGAATCAAACATGAGTGCGACTCAAAGTTTAGGGCGCAGTTTTAAATTAACTAAAAAATATCTGTGGCATATTTTTGTGCTATTGTTATTAGCAGCTTTAGTTGCATTACCTATTGCTATCATGTCATATATTATTTCTGGAATCTTCTGTAATATTTTAAGTATTGAAGCACCATTTTTTTCTATTTTAATTCCTACTCTACCTAAAATGTTGCTCATAGTAAATTTATTTATATTACCATTTAGTATGAGGATTTGGCTACTACTTGGTGTCCCAGTAATTCTTGTAGAAAATGGATTAACAGAACCCAGTTATTGGCTAGCATATTTAATATTTTATGATATTGTTTTTTGTTTAAGCAGTATACTCTTATTACCATTTTGGCAATCAATAAAAGCTTTGATTTACTATGACCTTAGAAATCGAGAAGCTCAAGGTTTGCAGTAGCTAGTAAATATTAAAATAGCTCTTAACTCTTAGCTCTTAGCTCTTAGCCAAAAGCTCTCAGTAATCAGAAATATTTTTGTTTAATTTAGTATAACATAGTTACAGATATATCAATTACCTCAAGATGATTAACCTTAATACCAAAAACAATAACTATCGTAAACTAACAATTTTATTCACAGTTATTTTAATATTTTTCCTCAGTGCTTGTAAACCAAAAACATCAAATGATCAATCTCGTTTAGTAGTTTCTACTCCAAGCGATGCCTCTACTTTTAATTATCCATTAAATCAATCAGCATATAGTGTTTTTGGTTATATTTATGACCGCTTAATTATTGAAAATGGTATCACAGGAGAATTAGAACCAGCATTAGCTAAATCCTGGGAAGTTTCCGAGGATGGACAAACAATAATTATTACTTTACAAGAAGATTTGAAGTGGTCAGATGGAGAACCTTTAACTGTTGATGACGTGGTATTTTCCTACAATGAAATATATCTCAATGATAAAATTCCTAGCAGCTTTAAAGACATTCTGAGAATCGGTAAAAGTGGTGCTTTACCAACAGTAAAAAAAATAGATAATCTCCGTGTAGAATTTTCCACACCCGAACCTTTTGCTCCTTTTGTCAGATATGCTGGAGGATTACCTATTCTACCTGCTCATGTTTTAAAAGAATCAGTTCGTACTACTAACTCGGAAGGAGAATTAAATTATCTGACAAAATGGGGAACTGATACCCCAGTCACAGAAATTGTTGGTAATGGTATGTATCGCATCAAAAGTTATGCTCCCAATCAACGAATTATCTTAGAAAAAAACCCTTTTTACTGGCGCAAAGATAACCAGGGAAATAATCTGCCTCATATTGAAAATATTGTCTGGCAAGTTATCGAAAATACAGATAATCAACTATTAAATTTTCGTTCTGGACAACTAGATTCAATTAGATTAGTAGCAGAAATGTATCCTCTGTTGAAACGAGAAGAAAAACGAGGCAAATATACTATATATAATGGTGGTCCGACACCTGCTTCTAGCTTTATTTCTTTTAATATAAATCAGGCGAAAAATGCTGAAGGAGAACCATTTGTAGACCCGATAAAATCTCAATGGTTTAATAATAAAGCTTTTAGACAGGCGATCGCCTATGGAATTAATAGAGAGGCAATGACAAATAATATATACCGTGGATTAGGTGCGCCTCAGTATTCACCAATTCCTGTTACAAGTCCTTTTTATTTATCCCCAGAAGAAGGGTTGAAAATTTATAATTATGACCCAGAAAAAGCAAAAGAACTTTTACTTAGTGCTGGTTTTAAATATAATCGAAAGGATGAATTATTAGATAGTGAAGGTAACAAAGTAGAATTTACTTTACTCTCAAGTGCGGGTAGGAAAGTCAGAGAACAAATGGCAACACAAATCATTCAAGATTTGGAAAAATTAGGTATTAAAATAAATACGCAATTTCTCAGCTTTAATACTTATGTTAGAAGGCTCTCCTTATCCAAAGATTGGGAAGCTTATCTCGGAGGTTTTACAGGAGGAAGTATTGAACCTCATGGTGGTTATAATATTTGGTCTGTAAATGGTAGATTACATACTTTTAATCAAGGGCCTCAACCGGGGGGAGAAAAAATACAAGGCTGGAAAGTTAACGATTGGGAACAAGAAATAGACGATCTTTATATTCAAGCATCTCAAGTATTAGATGAAGATAAACGCAAAGAATTTTATGGTCAAGCACAACAAATTATTGCTGAAGAATTACCTTTTATTTATATGGTAAATCCTCTAGAATTTGAGGCTATTCGTGACCGAATTAAAGGAATTAATTATACTGAACTAAGTGGAGGTTTCTGGAATTTATATGAACTAAAAATTTCTGAATGATTCCTCACACGGATTATGGCAGGAATATATAGATTTTCAGCAATTAATAATGAACAATTAATAATTAATAATTACCCCTTCTTGAAAGAACTATCCCTTACCCATAACTCCTGAAAGCCTTGTGGGGAGCAGGGGAGTAGGGAGCAGGGGAGAAAGGAGAAAAAATCATAGTAGCTAAGTAAAACTACTGAAATTATAAAAAAAAATCTTCTTTTTGATACATTTTTCTCCCGAAAAGGGCAAATCAAGATGTACCCATAATTTATCTATTTTGTCAAGTTTTATATTAAGAAAGATGTGGGTAATGGATAGCTTGAAAGAAGGGGATTGAGCAAAAGGATTTTTTTTTATTTATCCCCTTGAAAGGGGAGGCTTTAAACCTGAATTGTTGAATGAATAATTAATTATTGGCTATCAACTCTTAATTATTAATTATTAATTATTAATTATTAACTATTAATTATTAATTATTCGGTAACACTCCAAAAAGCATAGAAACCGGGTTTGTATTAAATCCCTCAAAATACTAAAATCTACTTCCACAAACCCGGTTTCTTATAAAACTTTAAAGTATAGCAAATTTCATCTCATATAGAATCCGGTTGAACAGTCGTCCGCAGCGACGATAGGAAGCAATCGCAGAAGTGCGCGGAGATTGCTATCCGTTCCGGAATGCTCCGCAAACCTTCCACTCAGTTCGAGTCGCAATGACTTAAGTATAGTAATTATCCGGATTTTATATCAGTCAGGTATACTTGGTACATGACAAAATTTTATCAATTATTATTTTGATTATTTAAAATTATGCAATCTGAAGCTTTAGAACAGTTATTAAAAGGAGTCGCTACAGGATATATAACTCCAGAATTAGCATTAGAAAAACTCAAGAATCTTGACTTTGAAACTATTGAAGATTTTGCCAAAATTGACCACCATAGAAACATTAGAACAGGTTTTCCAGAAGTTATTTGGGGACCCGGAAAAAAGCCAGAACAAATTCTCAAAATAATGCAGGTAATGAGACACAAAAATCCTGTAGTCATGGCAACAAGAATTGAACCAGAAGTTTATGCAAAGTTACGAGATAAAATTGCCAATCTTTATTACTATGAAGATGCAAAAATTTGTGCAATTATTTCAGATTTTCCTACTCCCAAACACAAAGGTATAATTACAATATTAAGTGCGGGTACTGCCGATTTACCAGTAGCAGAAGAAGCAGCAGTTACAGCAACTCTTTGTGGTTTTCCAGTCAAGCGTCTTTGGGATGTCGGAGTAGCAGGAATCCACAGATTATTAAGCAATAAACATTTAATTGCAGAAGCTGATGTATTAATTGTAGTAGCAGGAATGGAAGGTGCTTTACCAAGTGTAGTGGCAGGTTTAGCAGATTCTCCTGTTATTGCAGTACCTACAAGTGTGGGTTATGGTGCTAACTTTGATGGTTTAGCTCCTCTATTAACAATGTTAAATTCTTGTGCGCCAGGAATAGGTGTTGTCAATATTGACAATGGTTTTGGGGCAGCTATTTTGGCAGGACAAATTATTAGAATGGGTGAGAAGTTAGCAAGGGAGTAGGGGAGGGGGGAAGTGGGGGAG
>JBFRWR010000073.1:0-12077 GCA_051439685.1 Trichodesmium sp. | reverse complement strand
TAAAAACAGTAATAAGCGAACCTTACTACTATGTAAATCAGCGATTTTATCAAAGACCAAGGTTTTATAGTGAAGATTTAGATCGAGTCCTTTCTGAAAAAAATATTTCTTTTCATCAAGAAATTATCGACTCTCCAGTAAATATTACAAAATGTTTTCAAAAAGATTCTCAGTTGGGTAAATATTTACTGGATTTTATAGTTGATGCTAATACAAAATATTTTTCTCCTTCCCAATTACAATTTTTGCTGGATTATTTTAGGAGTGTTTCACAAAAGTTGGAGGGGGGAGAAATTATGATTCCAAATATTGTCAGCTTTTATTATTTCCAGAAGCAGAAGGAAGAAGAAATAAAAAAAGGGAACTAAGAAAACTTCAAATAACTATAGAAGCCTAAATTATTCTTGTTATTGGTCAAGATGTTGTAAGTAATTTTCAAGATAAATGGAGTAAATTTATGTTTGTTAAAGGAATCAAAAAAGGTAAAATTATTGAGTTATTGGAGGAGGTAGATTTTCCTGATAATCAAGAGATTTTAGTAGAAATTAAAAAGGTAGGTGATTTTTGGTCAGCTTTACAAGATTTTAGGGCAAGGGTAATTTCAGTTATCAGTTATCAGTTATCAGTGCCTCTAGCTGTTTGCGCAGCATTCCGTAGGAAAGCATCAGAATTGAACTACGGAATATTCTTTTTTTATTCCCTTAAAATCATTTATAGCGCTACGCATTAAGGTTAGGACATTTCTAAATCCTAAAACCCTTGAAAAGTCTGCTACTCCCTATTCCCTACTCCCTACTCCCTAGCGCGTAGCGCTATATCAGTTAGTGGAAGGAGAAAAAAATAGGATTAATTCCAGAAATTAATAATTGAGAAGCAGATTTTAATCAGGAAAAATAAAACCTATTCACTAATCAATCTATTAATCAAACTATGCCAAATTAAACCAACAATAATTAACCCTAAACCGATTAACCAAATTTGCTGTTATACCCAAAAAGCTAGAAACAAACAAGCAGCTCAACCTACCTAACCTAACCATTCATTATAGAGTCCAAAATTTGGGATAATTTATCTTCGGTTGTTTGATTGATTGATGGCAATCCCGCATTGTCTCCTAGAGCAACGTCAGGAAGGTCAATACCCCCTCGAATCAATCTTGACAGGCCAATACCCCACTTCCCTCTTCAAATTTATGTCGAATTGAATCAATTACATGATAAGATTATCTTGATCCCAATAAAAATATGGAGAATAAATTTAGATGAAATATTCTTTTCGTGCAACTTGGGCTTTAATACTACTTGCCATCAACTTTGTTGTGGCAGGCTACTATTTTGGTATTATCCAGTAGTCTTCGGACTTCTAAACGAGTAAATTTGTGCCACTCTTAGAATATTCTTCAGAGTGGCACTCAAACTATAGGAATACTATTAGATATCTCCAGAAAATAGGGAGTAGGGAGAAAGAACTGACGCTGTATGTATGATAATTGATTTGATTTTGATGATTGGAGATGTGTAATAGGTATATCATAACTTAACATAATAGTTTAATAGTTAGGGATAAGTTTAAACTAAGGATAAACTGCTACAAAATCTAATCAGTAATCAATCTATGAATCAAACTATGCCAAATTAAACCAACAATAATTAACCCTAAACCTACTAACCAAATTTGTTGCTCTACCCAAAAAGCTAGAAATAAACAAGCAGCTAAACCTACCCAACCTAACCACTTAGGATAAAGTCTTTCTTCTGAAGAAAGTTGGAGAGCAGCAAAATTAGTAATAGCATAATAAATCAAAACATTAAAAGCACTAAAAGACCAAGTAGTTTTCACATCTCCAATTAAAACTAAAAGAGCGATCGCTACTCCCACCACTACCACCGCAACATAAGGTGTAGTTTCCCCACTATTTAACCTAGCAAAAATTCTAGGTACATCTCGTCGTCTTCCCATTGCCAACAAAACCCGCGACAAACCCAAAATCAGATTTAGCAGCACTCCCAACATTGCCGTAATAGCACCAACCGCAATTAATTTTGGAATTACAGGAACACCTAAGTCTCCTACATTGGCAATAACTTCTAAAGGTGCAGCTAGATTTACATCTGCTGTAGATAATTTATCTATCACTTCTTTACCAACTACCACAGTAACTATAGAGATAGAAATATATAACAAACAAGTGACAAGCATCGTTACACCAATAGCTTTCGGAATAGTCTTTCGTGGTTCCTTAACTTCCTCGCCTAAAGTGGCAATACGACCATAACCAGTATAAGCAACAAACATTAGAGCAGCACCTTGTAGTAAAGATGCTATAGGTTTATCCCCAGGAAAAAAAGGCGTTAAATTTGCTCCTCCAGACAAGACAACTTTAGGTATTCCTGCCAAAATCAATACAGCTAGAGAAAATAATGTAATCGAAACAATAATAATATTCGCAACATTAGAGCGACGAATACCACTTAAGACAACTATAGTTAATACAACCACAGCAGTTAAAGCAGTCAAAACCAACCAAGTTTGATTATTCACACCAAAAGCATTCAGCAAATAACCAGCAAAACCCAAAGCAGCAGTAGCAGCAGAAGCACTTTTAGCTAAAAGAAACATCCATCCAGCAATGAAACCTAACCAATGATTCAAATATTTGTAACCATATTCATAAGTACCACCACTCACAGGATGACTTGCTGCTAACTGAGCGCTATTAAAAGCGTTACAAGTGGCAACAATAGCACCTATCGCTACAGCAATAATTACCGACGGTCCCGCAATACCAGCAGCAATACCAATACTGACAAATACTCCAGTACCGACAATTGAACCTAAACCCATAAGGGTAGCGCCGAATACGCCAATTTCTCGTTTTAGTTGAGCTGTCATTTTAGTTATCAGTTATAGCGCTACGCGCTAGGGAATAGGGAATAGGGAATAGGGAATAGGGAACAGCAAACTATCAAAGGATTTTTCCTGCGGAAAAGCTCCGCTAATAGGATTTAGAAATTTCCTAACCTTAGTATGTAGTGCTATACCAGTTATTAGTGATTAGTTAGCCTCTTTACAGAGGAGCTACGCTATCATTAACTCCTGCAATAGGGAGGCTTGAAATACTGATGTTTGCTTTTTTCATCCTCTTAATAGAGAAGGTTTTGAGCATTATTCCTTAAATAAGGATATCTTAATATCGAACCTCAAAGCAAGAATTTAACTTCAGACTTCTGAGTTCAAATTGGTTAGAGGGTTTGGAGACCAAACCTCTACGAGGTATGAATTATACCGATACTACCGGACATGATATAACTTCTGACTTCTGACTTCTAACTTCTGACTTCAGAAGCATCTCCCCCAACAACAACATTTCTAATACGCAAACTCGGACCCCCACAACCAACAGGTAAACCATTTTGCCCCCCCTTACCACAACCTCCAGACTCATCCCAATAAAAATCATCGGCGATCGCCTCAATATCTGCCAAAGTATTAAACACATTTCCCGAAAGAGTCACATCTCGCACTGGTTCAGCTAACTCACCATTTCTAATCATCCAAGCTTCCCCAGCACTAAAAGTAAACATTTCTCCATTCGTCATCCCACCCAACCAGTTACAAGCGTAAACTCCCTCCTTTATATCAGCAAATAAATCGGAAACAGGAGTATTTCCTGGTGCTATCCAAGTATTAGTCATTCTAACCAGAGGTGGATAATGATAGTCAAGACAACGAGCATTACCTGTAGGAGTTTCTCCTAATTTTCCTGCCGTTTCCCGTGAATGTAAACGCCCGACTAAAACGCCATCTTTAATTAACTGAGTAGTAGTTGCTGGAGTACCTTCATCATCAAAAATATAACTACCTCGATGTACTTCTCCCTGTTCTTTACTTACTGAAGATGATACCCTTGCTCCATCAAAAATCTGTAAATTCTCAGGTCCAAACCTCCGACCAATTGTCATAACTTCCAATACTTCAGGGTTTTCGTATGCCATATCTGCTTCAGAGAGATGACCAAAAGCTTCGTGAACAAATAGACCTGTGAGAATAGGGTCAATAACTACGGTATAAGTATTTCCTTGAACGACTGGTAAAGCTAGAGAATTAACTGCTCTCTCCGCAGCACTACGAACTTTATCGTCTAAATTAGTTAAATCTTCATAAGCTTTGCGAGAACCAGTAGTTTCTCTACCAGTTTGTACGGTTTCCCCATTCCTGGCAGTCGCAGCAAACCGCATTTCCATATCTGTCCAAGATTGTTCTAATACGGTTCCCTCTGAAGTAGCCAGAATTACTTTCTGGGTACTATCCCCATAACGAACAGATACAGTGGCAATTCCCGGATCAACACTCCGCAGCACTTGGCCATAATGTGCGCAAAGTTCTTTCTTGTTGGCCAAAGATATTTGACGGGGGTCTTGACCCACAACAGGAACAACATGAGTTGCTTGAACTATTGGTATAGGAGCTAGAATAGTTTCTTCTTTGCCAATTAGTTTGGCTGCAGCGATCGCTTCTTCTATTCTATCTTTTAATGTGGGGAGTTGATTAAAGCTAGCAAAGCCCCATCCTCCTTTATAACATACTCGGACTTGACCACCGATGGAAATACCTTCACTGAGGGTTTCTATTTTGTGGCCTCGTAAGAGAATATCTGTTCCTTGAGATTCTTCGAGACGAATGGCCAAATAATCAACTTGAGAACTGTAATCAGTAAGTAAGTCAGATAATAGGTTCTTTGCTTCAGTTAGTGATGTGGGCATTAATGATTTTAGCGTTAACTTAACTAATATTAAATATTAGTATAATCAGATATAATTTTTGAGATTTTTAGATCGCCTTCTCGCTCAAGAAAGTTGAGAAAAGGTTTTCCGGTTTGTCATTACTTATTCTCTATTCCCAAAGATTTCCAATCTCTCACAATTAAATTAAGATGGGGATAGATAGTTAGTAAATATGATAGGGATTTTTTTTGATTTGTATTATTAATTTGTAAACAAATAGCTTCTTAGTAACTGAGAAATAATCTAAGCATTTAGCACTCAGCTCTTAGAGATTGAATGTATAGTTATTTAACTTTAGATTGAGACATTAAGCCATACAATAACCACGGAAATTCAATCTTCAAAACACTTGCTCCGTCGAGGTTATCTCTAGAAACTTTCTCGATAGAACCTATCACCTTTTGTCTCATCCTTAAGTTAAACTACTATCTCAGGAAAGATAAAAATGAGATAGGGAGTAGGGAGTAAGTCCGAAGAAACCAACACAAATATTTATCACTTCACTCGTCTCGGAATATATTTACCTAATATAGCAATTTCCAAAAAGAGTGAGGTACAAAATTCTTGGGTTTTAGGCAATAGAGAATAGAATACAACATCAAGATCAATGTACCTGATTAAACTGAGAAATCCTATATCTATCTACCTACTAGATTTCAATTTTTTCAAATATTACCAATTTGGGATTTTAGTAACTATTCATTCTCTTAATACTTATTTGACAAACAGTCTCTTAGCTAGCCTCCTGGGGAGGAAATATGTTATCAGCTATTGCTTTAAGTTTTTGATAAAAGCTTGATTATTCAAAATTAAATATTACTACAAAAGCTATCATTTAAGTCTATATTCCTTCCACTTAAAAATTATTTTGATTTATTTCTCTGAGAATAGCGGAGATTGCGGTGATTTAGTTCGGTTATACCAACATAAGTAATCAATAAATCCGATACCCTAAAACTATTAAGGTCTACTTCTACAAAGGCAAATGATCAGGAAATGTTAAAGCCATCTGTGGAAGCTTGAATTTATTAATTAATCAATTAAAACTATTTATTCATTTATTTCATAGAAAAAAAATGGACAGCTATATATTACCTACTTTAAGTGAAATTTTTGCTCTAGAGGCATCAAATAATGATTTGCCTAAACAAAGAATAGAATTAGCAAGAGAAAATCCTCCTCCTTCTAGTAGAGAAACAAATAAAAATTTGTATTTAAAGGCTCAAAATGAATGGTATAGTGCTATAGCCAGTATTAATCAACTACTAGAAAATTCACTAAAAATATCAAATTCTCAAGATGTAAGAAATCTGGAGATGACGGAAACTGATGCAGAAATAGAAATCAATACAATTTCTCCTGTACTGAATTATAAAAAATCTCAAACTCGCTCAAAATATGCAACTTCTAATACTTTATTTTTTCCTGTTAAATCATTTCATGGATTAGTATTATCTAGCCCTGCTCCTGTTTTAACAAATCCTAATTTATCTGCCAGTTTTGCTACTTCATTCTTTACCCATGAAATATCAGAAAATTTAGATTGGTTATCTATTTTAAAATGTCATAAATTACCTCTATTACCAGCAGCAGAAACTATTAACTGCCTACCTAATTTTATACCAATCAGCTCTTTATCAACTCAAGACCCGATTACCAATGAACAGTTTTGTTTAGTTTTAACTGCCGAATTTAGTTTGATTATGGTCTTAGGCAAAAATTCTGATAATGCACCAGCTTTTCTCTTTTCTTTTGACCCAGAGTTAGTAAAAAAAGCATGGATTGTCTTGCGTAAACGGATGGCATTACCAATATCTTTGACATCTACCAATATTATTAATCAATACCTAAATTTTACCCCCAACTTTTCTCATAATTTAGCTATTTTAGATCAGATTTTTGAGCAATTTTTACCTGTTGCTCCCGACTACAAAATAGTCATGGAATTTAGTCGTTTATTATTAGATAATTTACCAACTATACATAGTAAAAATGAAATAGTAGAAGTCAATTTTGCAGAAAATATTAAAAATGAAAATATTAAAACAAATCAAGAAACTAATAAATCACTAACATCTACTATCGAAAATATCAAATCTTTTGATGTGGAATTATTAAAAGCGATCGCTCACGAAGTTAAAACTCCTTTAGCCACAATTCAGACCTTAACTCGACTTTTATTAAAGCGTCCTCATCTAAATCCAGAAGTAATCAAAAAGCGTTTACAAATAATTGATACTGAATGTACTGCCCAAATAGAACGCTTTAATTTAATTTTTAAAGCAGTAGAATTAGAAACCCAAAAGTCTTTGCAAGAAAAACATTCATATCTACAATTAACTACTATTCCTTTAGCTCAAATTTTTCAAAATAGTATACCTCGTTGGGAACAAAAAGCAACTAAAAGAAACCATACTTTAAAGGTTATTTTACCTCCAAAAATGCCAACTGTTGTCAGTGACCCTATTATGCTTGACCAAGTATTAGGAAATATGATTGAAAATTTTTCGCGAAATTTACCACCTGGCAGTCTTTTACAAGTAGAAGTAATGTTAGCTGGAAGTCAACTAAAATTACAACTTGAATCTAATCCTAATACAGAAGAAAAAAGTTATTCACCTTTTACTAATTCTCCAAAAACACCTTTGAAGTATATCGGTCATTTATTAATGTTTCAGCCAGAAACAGGTAGTCTTAGTTTAAATTTAAAAGTCACTAAAAATCTCTTTGAGGCAATGGGAGGAAAATTAGTAGTTAGGCAACGACCTACTAAAGGTGAAATAATGACTATTTTCTTACCAGTTAAATAATTTTGAGCAATTAGCAACTCAGAGACTGTTTATAAACCAAACTTTAACCCTTTGTCGGGTGGGTTAGGCGGGCATAATATTATAATTATTCGTGATTTAAGGTGCGCCTTCAGCAATTAATAATTAGGGCTTGCTGAAAAAGTCTTTTTGCTGTTTCTAGTAGTCAATACTCAGTAGGAAATTACCCGTACAGGAGAAATGGTAGATTCAGGGAATATAATCGGAACAATTATTCCTCAAATTTTCCCCTTTTCTCTACTAAAAATTTTGACTTTTTGAACTACCAGTAGCAAAAAACTGAGACTTTATTTCGGACAAATCATGCCTCAAATCTTTACCAGTTCTGCTTTTTATATTTATTCATCAAGCCCTAATTAATAATTATCCCTTCTTGAAAGAAGGGGATTGGCTAAAAGGATTTTTTTTGATTTATCCCCTTCAAAGGGGAGGCTTCAAAGCGTGAATTGTTGAATGAATAATTAATTATTGACTATCAATTATTAATTATTAACTATTAATTATTAATTATTCGCTAACCCACAAAATAGCAATATTTTCCCCGTAAGATTTACTTTATAAATACTTTCTCAAACCGGGGACTTTTTTGCCAATAAAAAAGGCTTTAAATTTTTTAGCTGTAAATTTTTTTTTGACTTAATCAACAAGCCTAATGTAAAAGTTAATAAAGTTAATTATGTTCAAAATCATCCCCTTCTAGAGAAATTTCTTCCAGGTCAACATAATTTATTTCCCCTACTTTAAGTTGATCCGGAATATGAGTCACTTCATATTTAGTACCTTTAGGAACTAATACTTCTTTTTCACTATACATTGCGGAAAAATCACTGATAGAAATTCCTGAATGATTATGTTTTACCCGAATTACCACCTGGTAACAATGACCAGAATAAGTCTCAGCAATTTTTGGGTCAGAAGTAAAACTTGTAACCGAATCTATAGTATAATCTCCGTGGGGCTTTAATTTTTGAATAAAAGATTTGATTGATTTTTCACTAAAAGACATACCCCGATAAATATCACCATGATAATAGGGCATTTTGTGCATAAAATCGTTAAGAATTTTAACATTTCCTTCGTTTTTCCCTTCCTTATCTGCTCGCCTAATTTTGCGGAAATCTGAAGTGGTAAATCTTTCTAGCGCTGCCAATGATTCTGCGGCTTCAATGGAACTCATTCCAGTTAATTTAGCGACCTGAGCAACAAGTTTGTTGTTTAGGCCGAGTACAACATCGTTCATAAAATTAATCTCAACCCGATACTTTTTATTATCTCCTAAAATTACTCATAATGTAATAAATGATTCAAATAATTTTTTGCTCTATGCTAAATAGATGACCTGGACTTTTGATATTGATCCCTATCTGGGTATACAGCAATTTCTCAACAATTCTCGATCAAAACATTCTAGGTATAAATAACTAAGAAATATTACTGATTTACTATTAATGTCAATTAAATTATTAATAAATAATCTATTAAAAGTTGATAATTTTATCATTTTATCAAAAATAATAATGACAGGATAAAAGTATTTTAATCGCCAAAAGGAATAAATTTGATTGTAAAAAAATTATGTCTTATTTGAATAGGTGAAATTTTCAAATATTTAGGGAAAACCTTGTTTTCAATAAAAATACCTATTTTTTTTGATAAAAACGTATGATAAGACTTCATAACTTTTATAAAATATATAGAAAAAAATGATTATTTGATATTAATATTATCTATATTTTATCAATGCCAAAATAGAGAATTGAGTTGGTTGACAATCTGCCTGAAAAATAGTTACTGTTAAACATTTTCATCAGTAAATATCTGCTAATCTTAATAGATTAAGAGACTGTTTGTAAAATAATTATTAAGAGAGCATACAAGTGACTAAAATCTAAAAGCAGTAATATTTCAAGGGATTGAACTTTGGTAGATAGAGAAGTATTCAGTACATATATTCCTAGATTTTTCAACGACAAATATTTGTCTTGATTTCTTCGGCTCTATTCCCTATTCCCAGTTAAGTGTTCCCTATCTCCTTTTTATATTTCCTGATACATTCAATCTCTAACTATAATTACTCAGAATTATAGAATTTTCAAATGAGATGTAAATCTAGATCAAGTTTTTTTATCATAAAAAATATTGTCTGTAGTTCCCACTAAGTCTTGTGGAAAGCTAGTATTAAATCCTGTTTTCCCTTCTTTACTATTCCCTGTTTCCTATTCCCTTTTTAATAGAAATAGGTTTCCGCATTTCAAATGAAAATCCGATATATAGCAATCTGCGTATAATATCAAATCCGCTATATTTAGTAGGGGAAATTGGCAAATCGCCCCTACAAATGGTGTATATTTTCATTTTTGTGTAAGTCCTGTTAATAAATAATCGAGCTAAACTTGATTGTGGTTATAAACTTAAAATTGAGTTTAAATAAGCAAAGTGTAAACTTCTAAAAAATACTTTCACTATGTTAGTATCAAAAAAAATTTCCTAAAAAATCCTATCTATCTATAGCAATCCTATTTTCTTCGTGGCAAAAATCTTACTGATTTTTAGGCAATAGGGAACAGGGAACAGGGAACAGGGAACAGGTGGGAGTTTCAACTTTTTCATCTACTTTTTGATTTTTCGCAACCTATTTAGGATTGCTATATCTATCCCTGTGATGAATCAAGGTACAATTATTAGAGTTAGAACTCGTGACAATTTATTGGAACTTCTCAAAAGAGGTAGAAGTGGTTGGTGGATAGTAGCTGAATACCGAGAACCTAGTTTGAGATTTGTGGAAGTATATAGTTAGGATGGAGACCTTGTTCTTAGGGGAGAATATGAACCTAGTCAAGTTGAAGACGTAATTCTGATGGTCGTATTAATCTAGCATTCAAAAATGCCAAAATAGAATTGGTTAACCCACCCTTAAGATGGAATGGGCAAAATTCTGTAAACTATGTCTAGGTTATTGCTACAAATTTTTGTTTTCTATTCCCTATTTTCTATTCCCTATTTCTAAATTACAGCGGATTCCACTTTGGTACACCCACGCGAGCAAGATGCTCGCACTGGTAAGATTTAATTATTAATATCTGTACTTCTTATGCTTGGAATCTGCTGTATCAATTAATTATTCTTCCCTACTCCCTACTCCCTATTCCCTATTCCCTATTCCCTCTTTTTGCCAAAATAGCACTACCATAAGCTGCATCTGTATAAACAGCTTTCATCGTCGGTACTCCTAAATACCGTCCCCGAATTGCCGTAAAAGTAGGATTTTTTGCACCACCTCCAGCGGTATAGACCTTTGTCAAGGTAGCTGCGCTTAATGCTTGCAACAGTTCATAACCTCGTAATTCAATTTTGGCAATACCTTCAAGTAAACCATGAAGAAAAATTACTGAATTTTCTGGTTTAGGCTCTAATCTTGGTAATAATTCCGGGTCATTAATAGGAAAGCGATCGCCTTTCTTGAGCAAAGGATAATAATCTAACCCACTTTCAACATTAGGGTTTATTTGCCTACTCAAACTTTCCAACTCAGCGTCAGTAAAAAAATGTCGCAAAACAGCACCCCCAGTATTAGAAGCTCCACCGACTAACCACAAGTCTCCAAGACGATGACTATAAATACCATATTTAGCATCATCAACTCTAGTCCGACTCAAAAGTTTTAATACTAGAGTCGAACCCAAAGAAGTTACTGCTTCTCCTGGAGTCTTAGCACCACTAGCGAGAAAAGCAGCAATGCTATCTGTTGTACCACCACAAACTACACATTCAGGAGATAGACCAAAATTATTCACAATATCCGTTGTAATATTCCCGACAGTCGCACCTGGTGTCACAACTTCCGGCAATAGAATATTTCCTCCAACTTGAGAATTAACAAAATTAATCAACCAGTCTGGATAAGATAAATTGCCAACATCATAACCCAGTTTCAAAACATTGTTATAGTCACTCACTCCTAATTTTCCATGAAGCAAAAACCCTAACCAGTCAGCTTGATGCAAAAAATAATAAGTTTGATTTGACAGAGAAATATTTTCAATTAACCATAACAACTTTGCCAAACTAGAAGTCGCACTAATCACAGGATGATTATCTGGTGCAATACTTTTCAACTTATCCATCATTACCACCGCTCTACTATCGTTGTAAAGAAGTGCTTCAGTCAGAGGTTTACCATTACTATTGGACAATAGTACAGTTGCGGAAGTACCATCAATAGCGATCGCTCGAATCTTTTGTCGCATTTCCTGGGGAATATCGGAAATGAGACTAAAAAGAGCATTTTGCCAAACATCAGGCAATTTATTTGATTGAGCATTTTGCCAAGTGTACTGAGTTTGTGCTTTAACCTCAAAGTTAGAGTCAATAACTACCGCACGCGCTCCCGAAGTACCAAAATCAAGTCCTAGATATAAATTCATTTTCAATCAATATTTGCTATAATTTAAAATATCCTAATATA
>JBFRWR010000072.1:0-5268 GCA_051439685.1 Trichodesmium sp. | reverse complement strand
CAAAATATTAAGCATAAATACTTGATTACTTACTCCTATCGATCGCTATAATTGCCTCCTGTCTCCTGTCTCCTGTCTCCTGTCTCCTATTTTTTAGGCTACATTTTGTCGTGCGGAATGTAGGTTTTATACATGATGGGGGTGGGAAGTGTGGGAAGTGTGGGGAGGGTGGGGAGATGGGGCAAATTTCAACCTTTTTTCCCTATTTTATTTCTTAATCTCCTGACTTCCCCTCCGAGGAGGGGCAATAATTGACGTTTTATCGTTGATAATTGATTTGATTTTTGATTTTTGCAGATGTCTAGTGTTAGTTTGAGATACTTAACTTATAATAAATAATCAGCAAATTAATATTGTAGAGGTAAAAAAATTGCCTACTAAACTATATATAAAATATTTCCCTCACAAATTATTCTCAACTACAATTGTCATCTTAACTTCTCTACTAGGATTAAATTTAATCCCAGTTAGAGCTTTAGCACAAGATAACAAATCGCTCAAAATAGGTGTTATACAAAGATTTGGTGGTAAACCAAATGAGAAAATTACTTTCCAAGCTTTGCCTGGAGATAACTTAACTTTACGATTTAAAACACCAGCAGGAGAAGAAACTCTGACTACTGAAAAAGTAGAGCTAAAAATTAAGATGAAACCTCTAGAAAAACCATTATTAAAAGAGAGGTTAGTAATTAGCAGTCACCGCAGTTATGAGAATGCAGAAGAAGATGCTGAATTATGGCAGCAAAAGGGAATAGAAGTAGAAGTAACTCAACCTGGAAGATGGAAAGTTTGGGCAAAAAGAGAAGTTTATAAAACTCCTTTATTACGACGCTGGTTATTAGAAAGTTTACAAGCTCATACTAATACTAATATATATCTTGATTCGACGGTTTTGAAAAAACAACCTACTGCTTATTGGCAGATGAATGGCTATACTTATCATCGCCATGAATTAGATATTACTACAGAACAAGATATTATTATTGTTAATAATCAATTTAATCAAGATATTGCCACACCAGAAGAAAGACGTTATGGTGGAAGTTTAAGATTACAACCTAATGCTTATGGTACTTACACATTAGTGAATAATGTACCAATAGAAACTTATATTCGAGGAGTAGTACCCCATGAATTGGGAGCTTGGCCACCAAA
This sequence comes from Trichodesmium sp., assembly GCA_051439685.1. Taxonomy (GTDB): domain Bacteria; phylum Cyanobacteriota; class Cyanobacteriia; order Cyanobacteriales; family Microcoleaceae; genus Trichodesmium. The sequence continues at coordinate 4,113 of JBFRWR010000072.1, read as the reverse complement.
AGCATCCTTAGAATCTCAAGCAATTTTAGCGAGAACTTATGCGTTGAGAAATTTACATAGGTTTCAAGCAGATAATTATCAGTTGTGTGCTGATACTCACTGCCAAGTTTATAAAGGATTAGATGTTTATCCAGAAACAGATGAAGCAGTAGCAGCAACTAGAGGCAAGGTTTTAACTTATGATGATGAGTTGATAGATGCTGTTTATTTTGCTGTTAGTGGAGGTGTGACGGCAGATTTTAATGACTTATGGAATGGTGATGAACGTCCTTATTTACAACCTGTTGTTGATTCGGCTAATAATGTTTGGGATTTATCTACAAATAGTTTAGCTAATGAACAAAATTTTCGTAAATTTATGAGTATCAAACAGGGATTTAATGAGGATGAATGGATAGAGTTTCGTTGGCGAGAAGTTGTTAGTTTGCCGGATGTTATTAGCTTTTTAAAGAGTTATTTTCGACAAAAAAATAGTCCTTTTTCTCAATTCAAAACAATTAAAAAGGTAGAGGTGACAGAGCGATCGCTTGGGGGTCGTGTTTTGAAAATGAATGTAGAAACAGACTTGGGTATAGTAGAATTGAATAAGGATGAGGTACAAAATGCTTTTTGGGTTCCCTGGAGTACACTATTTTATCTAGACCCTATATACAAACCTGATCAGACTTTATGGGGTTATGCTTTTGTTGGCGGTGGTTTTGGACATGGAGTGGGTTTTAGTCAGAAAGGTTCAATTAAGTTAGCTGAGTTAGGTTGGAGTAGCGATCGCATTCTCAGTTTTTATTTTCCGGGAACCGAAGTTCAACCTCTTAACGAGTTAGTTACTCTTGAACAAAAATAGTTATAGAAGTCTAGGAGAAATAGGTTTTTTGTTCATAGTTACTTTTAGTCAACTATAAGCAATCAAAAAACCTATACTCTTAGAGATTTTAAGATGATTAATAACTAAGGTTATATATTATCTTCTTGGTGAGTCATAATAGTGCAGTCTTTTTTAGGGTAAGCAACACAAGTTAGTACCCATCCTGCTGCAATTTGATCGTCATCTAAAAATGACTGATCGCTTTGATCTAAACAATCATCTGCGTTACCTTCTACCTTTCCTGCACAACTTGAGCAAGCACCAGCACGACAGGAGTAGGGTAAATCTAAACCTGCTTCTTCAGCAGCATCAAGAATATAGGTATCATCCGCACAATCAATAGTTTTGTTAATTCCTTCTGTTTCATTAATTAGAGTAACTTTATATGTAGCCATGTAATTTTCCTCTCAAAATTGAAATTGGTAGATAAATTATAGTTGATTTTCGCACTACAAACACAAAAAGTAACCAGTGCCATCTAAATTCTAGATATCTCTAGCTTAAGGATATCAGCTTTTAGTACAATTCTTCTTCTTGGTTAGTTACGATCGTGCAATCAGAGGTAGGATAGGCAACACAAGTTAGTACATATCCTGCTGCAATCTGCTCATCATCTAAGAATGACTGATCGCTTTGATCTACTGTGCCAGCTTCTAGTTTACCTGCACAGGTAGAACAAGCTCCAGCGCGACAAGAAAAGGGCAAGTCAAGTCCCTGTTCTTCTGCTTCATCAAGAATATATTTGTCGTCGGGACAATCAATCTCTTGTATGTCGTCCTCCTCTAATGGATTAACCAATTTTACTTTATAAGTTGCCATGTTAATGCTCCTTAATTCAATAGTTTAGTTTTTATAATTTTTATCAGTTTCCTCGAACGCTCAGATCTCACTCAATATTTATAGTAACTTTCGTCTGAGTGAGGTAAGCTGGTTACAGGCAAAATATCTGTGGTACAAAGGTTGTATCTTTAATATTTGTACTTCAAATACCTCGAATCTGCTATATGATTGCAGATAACTTAGTTTTTCTGGGAAAACCACTGATAACTAATCTATAAACTGATTTTATTCAGCAGTTTTAAATCTATCTTCGGGAATTTAGCTTAATTTTCCCATTATCTTCCAAGTTTACAAGAGTATTAAAGTTTCTGTTATCTAGAAAAGCTCCAATACTTGGCTATTGAGTAGGTTTTCTACTAGCCAGTATTTATGATAAATTCTTTACATAAGAGCTTTGATAATTTTGGCTGATAGTTGAGTGATGATTAACTAAATCTTCAACTATTAGCCAAGAAAAAATTAATTAGCTCTACTCAACTATCTTAATTAAGTTAGATGTTCTCTTCCTGATGAGTTGTGATTTTACAATCAGATGTTGGCTTGGCCACACAAGTTAGTACCCATCCTGCTTCGATCTGCTCGTCATCTAGGAAAGACTGATCGCTTTGATCTACTGTCCCATCTTCTAGTTTACCTGCGCAGCTAGAGCAAGCACCAGCACGACAGGAATAAGGTAAGTCAAGTCCTTGATCTTCAGCAATATCAAGGATAATTTCATCATCAGGGCAGTCAATTGTTTTTTCACCGTCTGGTGTAACTAGAGTAACTTTGTAAGTAGCCATTTAATTTGCCTCTCGAAGATTTTAGTATATTGATAACTTAAACTTATACAAATTACAAGGCTTAATTAGCCATATTCTTTGTACTTGTTTTTTTTCCATCTCTGATATTACGGGAAAAAAGTAAAGTTGTAAAACCCATTAGATAGATAATTACCATAGAATTTGTTATAAATAATTCTAATTTAATCCTGATTACTTATATTTAGTTAAATAATTTTTTTTGTGGCGATATTAGTAAAATACCTAGTATAACACAAAATCTAGATATATAGTTGAATATCAATATTTTGATTATTTTATGGTGATTATGACTCAAACAAATATTTGTACTCCTTTCTCCCTAAATGTTCCAATCAGAGTTGGTATTGTTGGTACTGGTTATGCAGCTAAGGTTAGAGCTGAAACATTGAAAGCAGATCGGCGCTCCCTCCTAGTTACTGTTGCAGGTCATACCCCGGAGAAAACTGAAACATTTAGTCAAACTTTTGAGGTCCAGAGTACCAATTCTTGGCAACAACTGGTAGAAAGAGAAGATTTGGATTTGGTGATTATTGCTACTGTTAATAGAGACCATGAAGCGATCGCTCGTGCTGCTTTAGAAAATGACAAACACGTTATAGTTGAATACCCTCTATCTTTAGACCCAGTTGCAGCTAAATCATTAATTTTTTTGGCCAGACAGAAAAATAAATTATTGCACGTTGAGCATATAGAGCTGCTTGGTGGTCTTCATAATACAATTAAAAGATCTTTGCCGGAAATTGGTCAAGTTTTTTATGCCCGTTATGTCACAATTAATTCTAAACAACCTGCGCCCCGGAAGTGGACTTATCAACCTTCACTATTTGGTTTTCCTTTGGTTGGAGCTATTTCTCGTTTACATCGGTTTACCGATCTATTTGGTGAAGTGGATGTAGTTAATTGTCAAAGTCAGTTTTGGTTTAATGAAGCTGACTTTTATCGAGGTTGTTTATGTAATGCTCAGTTAAATTTTAGTAATAATTTGATTGGGGAAGTGGTGTATGGTAAAGGTGAAATATTTTGGCAGTCGGAAAATATTTTTATGCTCTATGGTGAACGGGGAAAATTGATTTTTACTCCTCAGCAAGGTCAATTATTGCAAGGGGGAAAAACTAAAAATATAGAAGTAGAAGCGCGACGTGGTTTATTTGCTCAAGATACAAAAATGGTTATGGAAAATTTATTGGAGGGAACTCCTTTATATGTAACTCCAGAAGCAAGTTTGTATAGTCTGAAAGTTGCTGAAGCTACTAGAAAAGCCGCAGAAATGAGAAAAGCTATAAATCTTTAGTTTATCAGTAGTTAAGTTGAATTAATTATATATTTGCTATTGAGGTGAAATAGGTAGGTTGAATAATTAATAATTAATAATTAATAATTAGGGTTAGCTGATTTTTTTTTGGTAAGTGTATGAGTCAGGAGTAGGTAGTTGAATAATTAATAATTAATAATTAATAATTAGGGTTAGCTGATTTTTTTTGGGGTAAGTGTATGAGCTAGGAATAGGGGTGGTTTCCATAATTAATAATTAATAACTAGGATTGGCTGAAAAATTATTTTGGTAAGTGTATGAGTCAGGAGTAGGTTGAATAATTAATAACTAATAAT
>JBFRWR010000071.1:0-5522 GCA_051439685.1 Trichodesmium sp. | reverse complement strand
CTTTTTTCATCCAGAAAAAGTGCAACAATTCTTGCTCAAACTATCAAAAAGTCAGGATTTTAGGCAAACCAAGGGTAGAAAAATCTCCGAACAATTATTTCTCTGATGTTCTCTGTCTCCCCACACTTCCCACACCCCCCACACTCCCCACCCTCCCCACACTTCCCACACTCTGCTTTTTTCAGCAAACCCTAATTATTGCTCTGCTGATTAAACCTCAAAGTATTTACAGATAAAGGTTTTACCCTTTTTATATACAATCCGGTTATATAGTATATGTTCATAATTGCTGTCTACACTTCAATCTCCGCGTCTCCGTGTCTCCGTGTCTCCGCGTCTCCCTACCATACAATAATTATTCAACCGGATTTGATATTACTTCTCCCCAACCTCCCAGACTCCAGTAGGGACGTTGCATCCAACGTCCCTACAAGGTTTTGGTTATTGCAATGTGGTTGATCAATTTGAAAAGCACTGTAATTACCGGAGATGTCTAATAGCTATACTTTAGTATTCAATCTCCCCACACTTCCCACACTTCCCACACTTCCCACACCCCTACTCCCCCAACAACTCTAATAAGTATTCAACCGAATTTGATATAAGTGGTCGAGATTGTTAACTGTTATTTCTTCAACTAAAGACACTCGCCTAATTCTAATTATTATTTATATTAGCAATTAAACTCGTTGCTGCTGCCATATCTAGGGGTCGAGAAAATAAATAACCCTGAGCATATTCACACTTCAACTTTTGTAGTTGTAAAACTTGCTCTGAAGTTTCCACACCCTCTGCAACAACATCTATACCCAAATTGTGAGATAAAGTAATAATAGAACGGATAATTTCTGTAGGTTCAATTAAACCTTCATCAATCAGATTAGTAACACCTATTCTCTTCACAAAAGAACGATCTATTTTTAAAGTATTCATAGGAAAACGGTGTAAATAACTTAAAGAAGAATATCCTGTTCCAAAATCATCAATACATAAATCAATATTGCGCTCCCTTAACTGAGACATTTTAGCTGCCACAGACTCTTGATTTTCAATCAAAGCACTTTCAGTAATTTCCAGTTTTAAATTACTACCATCAAGTTTAGTTTCTAAGAGAATTTTGTCTATTTGCTCAATTAAATCTGTTTGAGCAAACTGCTTCACTGAAAGATTAACACTCATTTTTAAAGGATAATTTTGGGGCAATTGATTTTGCCATTGACGTAACTGGAAGCAAGCTTTTCTCAATACCCACAAACCAAGAGGGATAATTAATCCAGTTTCTTCAGCAATAGGAATAAATTCAGCAGGAGAAATTATACCAAGTTCTGGATGTTGCCAACGTACTAATGCTTCAAAACCAATGATTTTATTTGTTGTCAGAGAAACAATTGGTTGATAGTTAAGCAGAAATTGATAACTGTTAGTAAGTGATTGGTTTTTCAGAGTTTTTAAAGCACGTTGTAGGTTGTTTTCTAACTTTAAACGTTGCAACACCTGAGCGTGCATAGAATTATAAAAAATTTGATAAGAACCTCTACTTACATCTTTAGCACAGTGCATAGCTATTTCTGCATTTCGCAAAATATGTTCTGCTGACCTAACACTTGTAGCACTCAAAGCAATACCAATACTAGCAGTAATAAATATTTCATTTCCACCTAAAATAATTGGTAAAGTTAGTTTTTCCTGAATAAGATTAGCAATCATAGTAGCATCACTAACCCCATAAATATCTTCAAGTAAAATTACAAATTCATCTGCACCGAGACGAGCAACTGTATCGCCAGAATAAATTATTTTTTTTAACTGTTGAGCAATCAGAATAATTAGTTGGTCTCCCATACGATGACCAAGACTATCATTCACAACTTTAAATCTATCAATATCTATAAATAAAACTGCAAATAAAGGATTTTTGCGGCGTTCTATATGTTTAATTGTTTGCTCTAAACGATCCATAAATAAAGTCCGGTTAGGGAGATTAGTTAGTGGATCGTGCATTGCATCATGTTTTAATTGTTCTTCAATCTGCTTGCGCTGAGTAATATTGTGACTGTTGACAACAATACCTCCTACTGCTGGGTCTTCTAGCAGGTTAGTCACAGCACCTTCAAAGAAACACCAATCACCTTGGCGATGTTTAACTCGATACTCAATAACAGGTTGACTAATACCAGGGTTTTCAATTGCTTTATTTAGAGTATAAGTAATAAGTGGCAAATCATCAATATGAATGAGGTCAAAAATACTTTTACCAATAGCTTTTTCTGGTATGTATCCTAAAATTCTGCTAACAGACGGACTGACATAACGAGAAATTCCATGAGGATCAATGATTAAGATCAAATCCGTAGCATTTTCAATCAGAGCGCGGAACCTACGCTCATTATCTCGCATTGCTTTCTCTGCTTGTTGTCGCTCACTCAGATTACGCATCAGCATAATCATTGCTACGAGTTGTTTTTGACTAGCAATAGCCGTTTCTTCTGCTTGTTTAAATTTGGTAATATTGGTTTGTGTGCCCATCATTTTAATTGCGTTTCCTTCAGTATCTCGAATGGCAGTTCCACGACAGAAAAACCATCGGTAACTGCCATCTTTATGCTGCATTCTATGTTCTATTTCATACTTAGGTGTTAATCCAGCTAAGTGACCATTTGCTTCAGTCATCACTTTTTCTCGATCTTCGGGATGTATCAACTTACTCCAATCATCCATCATATTCTTAATTTCCCAATCTTCAAAACCAAGAGTTGCTTTTAATATGGGATCGAGGTAAATTTCATTTGTTTGTAAATCCCACTCCCAAATACCAACATTTCCTGCTTCAACAGCTAGAGCATAACGTTCCTGACTTTGCCGTAGTTGCTCTTCTACTTTCTTGCGTTCTGCTATTTCTGTTTGCGCTTGTTCATATAATTCTGCTTGGTGAATAGCAATAGCACAGTTATCTGCTATTGATTGCAATAGATATAGTTCATCTTCAGTCCATTGTCTTTCTCGATCGCATTGATGTAGGAGAATTATACCGAGATAAGTATCTTGATACAACAAAGGTGTAATTAAGATTGAAATGACTTCACATTGGTCAATAATATTTTTTACTTCTGGCAATAGAGTTGTATCTAATTTACTAACTTTTACCTGTTTTCCTTTAGCTAGTATCTCAGAATAATATTGATGAACTTCGTAACATAAAGACACTTCATGGTTACATTCAACTGTTCTTTTCTGGAAATGGCAAACCTTAACCTTTTCTTGACAGTTTAGCCTCACAATTGAACAACTACTAACTTGCAAAACCTCATGTAACTGCTCAACAGTTTTTTGTAATACTTCATCAAGAGACAAAGTATTCCGTATTCCTTGCACAATGCGATTAATAATTGCTTGTTGTTGAGCTTGGTGTTGTATTTTTTTCATTACCAGTTGTTGTATTTTTTGAATCTAGACTCAGCGAGCGCCCGCTTTCAAATATTTGATAAAATAAATAATCTCTCTAGTAAAATAATCTCTCTAGTAAAATAATCTCTCTGGTAACAGATAATCATTAACTCCTGCTTTTAAAATTGCCAAAGCTTACTTTTCTTTTAGCTCGCTGGCAATTCAAAGCAAGGAATTTTTTGTTCTGATGACTGTCGTAATCTTAGTAGCTCAAATATATCAAAATCAATTAAATGATAATTTAACAGTATCACATAAAATATATTATTTTTCAGAAATTTTTGGTATTTGATATGATTATCTGCTACTTCATAATTAAATTTTATACCACCAACTTTTTAAGGTATATACTATAACATCCAAGTCTTCCATCACATCTTCGACAATTAGCAAATTTAGCTGATTGCCAATTTGTGGTATATTTGGATACTTGGCCTCCGTTAGCTCGATCATAATCAAAGCAACTTAATAAAATTATCTGAGTTTATTTTTAGCATTATAATCTATCTTTTATTAAGAATATAATATGAACTCTGAAAAACATCCGTACATCAGTAGTTTTCAGGAAATAGTTCTGCGGAGTTATATATAATAAATTGTGATTTCTCACACGAGAAAAGGCATTTTTTTGGCCAATAATCAAGGTCATAAAAGTATTTTGTTGCTATAATCAGTCCCATAGCTCACACAGATTTCTAGTAGCTTAAGAAAATGAAATTATCTCAATAACTACCTTTGACTTATAGCTTTTTTCCTGTAACTTAGATTTGGATATTAGAGGATTTCAAATATAATTGAAAAATTATTGATAACCAAATAAAAAAATGAATTTCCATAAAATTATCCAGATAATTATTATTAGTAACTTACTTAATCTAAATACAATCAATTTGATGATTAGTATAGGTATGAAAATAGCAATTATAACACCTGAAATTGCCCTTGCCTCAACAGAATCAAAAGTCAACCAAATAGCCGGAGAAATTACAGTAAGAATTGATGGACCAAACAGAGGTGGTTCAGGAGTAATAGTAGAAAAACAAGGAGATACATATTATGTACTAACTAACTGGCACGTTGTCAATAAAGTAGGAGACTATCAAGTACGCACACCCGACGGGGAAATGCACCCAGTGTATTACACCCTAATTCAACAAGTCCCAAATGTAGACTTAGCGATCGTCCCATTTAGCAGTTCTCGAAACTACCCCATTACCGAAACAGGAGACCCAACTCAGCTAGCTCCTGGAACAACAGTATTTGTTGGGGGATGGCCTCGTTCTGGTAGTAACCTCCAACAAAGAATTTTTCTAAGTACCGCAGGAGTAGTAACAGGTCGTCAGCAACCAGTAGGAGGCTATAGTTTGCTATATGATAATCTAGTCAGAGCAGGTATGAGTGGTGGACCAGTGCTAGATGCAGAAGGACGCTTAGTAGCTATTAATGGCATTGTCAAATTGGAAGAAAACTCTGACGTTATCGTTTCGGGAGGTATCGAAATTAATACTTTTTGGAACTGGCGAGAACAGGTATCATTGCCAACAGTTTCCGCAAAACCTGAAAGCACTCAAGGTACAGCAACTCCAAGAGAAAAAACAACCCCTATTCCCACACCCTCACCCACACAGGAAAATACTACTCCAACTTCTGTAGACTTTACTTTAGCAAAAGCTATTACCGACGACATCAGTGGAATAGTTAATTCCGTAGTTGCCCTCAACTCTTACATTATCAGTGGTAGTAGCAACGGCATGATTTCCGTGTGGGATAACAATGCTGAAATAATAGCCACCTGGAAAGCACACTCAGAGTCAGTAAATTCTATTGCCGTAACTCCCGATCAACAATTCGTTATCAGTGGTAGTGACGATCGAACTATCAAAATTTGGCAACTCCCCAAAAATAAAAGTATTACAGATATTACCCTAGTGCGAACTCTCACCGGACATACTGACGTAGTAGATGGAATAGCGATCGCCCCCAACGGTCAAATTTTAGCCAGTGGTAGTTGGGATGGAACAATTAAAATTTGGAATTTGAGTAGTGGGGAACTCCTGCAAACCTTAGCCGGACATTCT
>JBFRWR010000070.1:0-5066 GCA_051439685.1 Trichodesmium sp. | reverse complement strand
TCAAGTATTAGCAATTTTACAACAGGGATTAAATTCTCCTGAATATCAAAATTTTGTCAAATAATTGAGCAAAAATTATGATTAAATTCCAAGTATTAAACATAAGCATTTAGCCATCAGCTAACAGCTCTCAGTTATAAGTTATTAGATTATTATCACACGGTTAGGAGGAATTAGTCTACAAGGAGAATTAAAATATAATTTTTCGCAGCATTCCGCACGAAAAGCTGAATGCTGAATGCTAATAGCTGAATGCTTACAATTAAACTTCTATCTTATTAGACAATACATTCCTGGTTTATGAAGTATAGTAGTAATAGCTTTCTAATAAATGAATCTCTATATAGCATTTTTCTAATCATCTGTATATCCGTGGCAAAATCTGTGTTGTGCCATCCTTATTAAAATTTATATTGTGCCTTCTTTACTATGATGAATAACCCTTCTGAAAATCATTACAAAAATATCGCCAATATTTACGATAATCTCTGGTCATATTCTCCTGACTATATTAAATTCACAACTGAAAAAATCATCGAACATCTACATCTAACTCCCACAAATATTTTGGTAGATATTGGTTGTGGAACAGGAATTTATAGCAAAGAAATTCTGAATCAAATTCAGTTACAGCAACCGATTATTTGTGTCGATCCTTCTGGGGAAATGCTAGAAAAAATTCCGACAAATACTCAATTTAATCCTATAGAAATGGATGGAGTAAAATTCTCTCAAAAACCAGGAACTTATAACAAAATTTTCTTAAAAGAAGCTATACATTATATAGAGGAAAAATTTTTACTATTCCAGAATTTATGGCAAAGATTAACTCCAGGGGGAATTTTTCTATTATTGCTTTTACCACCTACTATTGAGTATCCTTTATTTGCTAAAGGACTTGAGTTGTACGAAAAAAAACAACCTCACTATCAAGAATTAATTGATTTACTGGAACAAGTAGGTTTTATTGTCGATGTTGATATTATAGAGTACCCTTTAGAATTGCCAAAAACTCAGTATTTTGAAATGGTAGAAAATCGTTATATGTTTTTGCTTTCTGAATTTAATGATACTGAATTAGCAGCAGGTTTAAAAGAAATGGAAGAGAAATATCAGGATAAGTCAGTCTTGAAATTTAGCGATCGGATGGTTTTTATCACAGCAAATAAACTTGACTATAGCTGAAGTCATAAGTCGAAAAATCCTGTCACTTAAGATAACATTATCTAATCAGTGAAGCTATATATTTACTATTTCTAATTATCCGTATATCCGTGTTAAAATATTTGTTCTCTCTCCCTTAACTCACAATAATATTAATAAATTTTCTACTAATATTTCAATATCGGGAAAAACAACTGTAAAAATAGTTCCTTGACTGTAGTTTTTTTTGAGTTAATAATTATCTGTTGAAGGTTGTTGAAGGACGATAAGTTGTTTGGCTTCTAAATTAACAATCCAATATTCTAAAATACCAGCACGAGTATAAATAAATCGTTTTTTTTCTAAATCTTTTTCTAGAGTTGTATCATAAACTCCTATTAATAAATAAATTTATTCAGAATAAGGATGACGAGAATCATATAAAGATGCTGGAATTTTAACAACAGCAATATCTGGTTCTGCTTCTTAATTAGGAAGAGTAACTGGATGTGCTTCGTAGACTTTTGGTAAGTTTTCTACTGCAAAAGCAAAGTAATAATAATCATAATATTCAATTTTTTTGAATAATTCTTTCTCCTCAAGTTCGGCATCGAAAATTTCTAATAATAAGCTAAGTCTAATATATTTTAAATAATATGCAACTGGAATCTCATCGAAATAACCGTAACCATAAGCAGTTATAAAAACTCTTTTGAGAATTTTACTATTACCTAAAAGTCCAGAATATAGTGATTTTTATCTCCATAATATTTATTTTTTTCCTGATTTTCTCTGGTATATTTGCTGTTTCCTAAAAGCTGACAATATGTGACAATTAATAAGATTGCTATATACTACTTAGCTAGATATTATATCGACATGGAATTAGAAGATACCCAAATTTTTGAAATATACTTTTGTGATGTAGAGTTATCAACAATATTCGATAATTTAGCTACAACTTTTACTTCTTGTATATTTCTAAAATATCCTTTTCTCTTAGTTTTTACTATATTCTTTTGCCCAATCTTTTTACTGTTATTTTTACCCATTTTTTTCAAACTTTCCCAAAATTAAAATTATATTTATTGCCAAAATATTGATTTATTTCTTATACAATTATCTTAGTTAAATGTCAGGATGAAAATATATAAAAGTTGATAGGTTGCATTTTTAAAGACATTCTATATCTTTATTAAATCTTAAAAAAAATATTCGCAATTTTACATAATCTTTATATATAGCAATCCTCAATAGATTGTAAAAATCCTGAAACTCTTACTCCTATTGCCTTTTTTCAGATTATGTTTTACATAACTAAAAGAGGATTGCTATAGTATGATTTATCTAAATCAGGACTTACGCAGGGACGCTATCCGTAGGGGCAATTCATGAATTGCCCCTACAAAAAACACAATATATAGATGCTTTGCGTAAGTCCTGTAAATAATCAAATAAATCAGGTATTATTTATAGATAATAAATAGTGTTTAGAGCTATTTTGATACTGTGAGGTGAAAAATTCTAGTTTTTAGAGGATAACTTCAGAGGAAATAGGAAAGAAAAAATCTAAGCATATTTCAATCACCTAAGAAATACTACATAGATCAAATATATAAAAATCAACAAATTTGACAATCTTGAGTAGTATCATATTCATACTTGGGATGTAATATATAAAAGTTAATTTGTCAATATATAAAAGTTGACTAATCTGAATAAAAATCATAAAGTTAAGAGTGACAGTATAAGGAACAATCTAATAAGTAGCAATAAAAAAAGTAATAATATTTTGCAATTATTTGTTCCACTAATTTTTCCTAAATATTATTAGTATAAAAATCAATATTTTTGTTCGACTAATATCTACTCAGTAACATCATACTGTAATTTTAATTTTACTGATTGACAAACAGCAATCTCAGCAATAAAATCGAGCCTTCAGTTAATTAATATGTGGCAATCTCCTCAAAAAAAATCAATATCAAATATTGAAAATCGTCAGACCAAAAATTTACTAATTCTCCTATTTCCTGCTACTATCTGGCTATTAATTTTTTTCATTATCCCTTTAATAATTGTTTTAATTTATAGCTTTTTAGAACGAGGTACTTATGGAGGTGTTATTTGGCAATTCACCCTAAATAACTATCAGCGATTAGCCCAAGGAATATACTGGTCAATATTTTTTAGGTCTTTATCTATTGCTTTAACTACAACTATTATTTGTTTATTAATTGGCTACCCCTTAGCATATTTTATTGCTACCATCAAACCACCTTGGCGTAATATTTTATTAATGCTAGTAATAATTCCTTTTTGGACGAATTTTTTAGTGCGTACTTATGCTTGGATTGTCTTACTTAGAACTGAAGGAGTATTCAATGTTGCCTTAGAAAGTTTAAAATTAATAGACGAACCTTTGACCTTATTATTTACTCCTTTTGCTGTAGTTGTTGGTTTAGTTTATGGCTACTTGCCATTTATGATTTTGCCATTATATAGCACACTAGAACGCTTCAATTTTTCCTTATTAGAAGCTGCTCAAGATTTAGGAGCTAATGACTTTCGTACTTTTTGGCGTGTAATTTTACCATTAACAATGCGCGGAATAGTTGCAGGTTCTTTGCTCGTCTTTATACCTGTATTTGGTGCATTTATTACCCCTGATATTTTAGGCGGTGCTAAAACTATGATGGTGGGAAATCTCATTCAAAATCAATTTCTTAAAGCTAGGAATTGGCCGTTTGGTTCAGCATTATCAATTTTATTAATGATAGTTGTATTAATCCCAGTATTTATATATTTCCGTATCTCAGAAGAGAAAAATATATCACTCTAAAATCAAGAATGAAACAAATTGATTTACTGATTCGTTCCCTTGGAAAAATTGGTTTATGGCTAAATACAATCATAGTTTTTGCCTTTCTTTATCTACCAATTTTAATTTTAGTAATTTACTCTTTTAATAATTCTCGTTTTAATGCTGTCTGGCGAGGTTTTACTCTAAATTGGTATAGTAATTTATTACAAGGAGTGGGGGATAATGCTGTAAGTGATGTGATGATTTGGGATGCACTAAAAAATAGTATTTTAGTAGCAATAATTTCCACATTACTCGCCACAATATTTGGTACAATGATTGCCCTAGCATTAGAACGTTTTCGTTTTCCCGGACGTACTATCTTAGAAGCAATACTTTTTTTGCCGATCATTATTCCAGAAATTACTATTGGTATCTCTTTATTAGTTTTCTTTTCTCTTGGTTTTCAGCTAATAGAAAATATTTTAGGAATTCGTTTAGTCTTAGGTTTACCGACAGTAATTATTGGTCATATAGTATTTAGTATTTCATTTGTTGTGGTAACTGTTAGAGCGCGACTTGCTCAAGTTGACCCCAGTTTAGAAGAAGCTGCTTTAGACTTGGGTGCTAATGAATGGCGAACTTTTTTTCGGGTTACTTTACCTTTAATTTGGCCGGGAATTTTTAGTGCTGCTTTGTTAGCTTTTACCTTATCTTTGGATGATTTTGTAATTACTTTTTTCACTGCTGGAGTTGGTTCAACAACATTACCATTATTTGTCTATGGTATGATTAAGTTTTCGGTAACGCCAGCTATTAATGCTATATCGACTTTGATGTTATTAGCTTCTTTGATGTTGGTTATATCTTCTCTTATATTTGATAAATTTGGAAATCAAAACAAAGTTTAAAGTAATTGAAAAAAAACTATAATTAATGCCGACAAATTTAATCTGAGAATTGTAGAGGTGCCTAACTTCCGATACTCCTACTGGAAAAAATCTGAGGTAGTAGGTAAGAAGAGGGAAAATATTGGAAGCAAAATTATTCTCTCTCACCTCTTTTTTCCCAGAATTGTAGAGGTGCCTAACTTTCGATACTCCTACTGGAAAAAATCTGA
>JBFRWR010000069.1:0-3716 GCA_051439685.1 Trichodesmium sp. | reverse complement strand
AAATGGTTGGCATTACTTCAAATTCAACCTCAGAACATTATGTCTCAAATGTCTCAGGTTTCTCGCACAGCCTTTTCTCAAATGGCTACCTTACATATTCCAGGTATGAAACCTCTTTATAAAAATTCTGTCAAAACTTTTTATCAAGGAGAAACAAATGGATTACTAAATGTCACAGGTATATTTGTCTTTGTTGTTGTGATTTATATCTTTTCTCCCAAGCTGAATTTTCCAAGAAGAAATTATGATTCTTCAACTCGTCAACCTACTTCTACTACTCCTATTCCAAAACCAAAATATAATCCCACTAGACAACCTAAAAAAACACCCCAACCTTTACCTGAAACTAACATTCCAGATATTTCCAAAACAGCTATTAATTATATAGATAAAAAACTCAACTACGCACCTTTAGAAAAATTATTGTCATCCGATAGATTTGAAGAAGCAGACAGAGAAACACTAAGAATAATACTTTCACTGGTAGGGCGAGAAAAAGAGTATTGGTTGAATATAGAAAATATTGAAAATATACCCTGTAAAGACTTAGATAAAATTAATCAATTGTGGATTAAATACACTAACGGTAAATTTGGATTTAGCATTCAAAAAGATATTTGGATAGAATTAGGAGGTAAACCAGGAATTTATAATGTAGCAATCGCCGATAATTTTATTCAGGAAGTAGGATGGGGAAATAATCGCAAAAGATATAAAAAGATTACATATAAAATTTCAGCTCCTTACGGACATCTTCCTTTTAGAATTACTTCTCAAGTTTGGGATTTTGGCGCTCCTTATTTAGCAGAAAAACTAGCAGAATGTAACATTAATTGGTGATTTTTTTCAATCTAAAACATAGGACGATTAAATATCACCTCCGATTTATATAGTTACTAAGTAGAGCCAGCTAAAAAAAGAGGTTGCATATTTATAGCAGTCCTAAATGAAAATAGAGAACGACTATAGACAACGTAAGGGATTAATACAGAACCTTTCTCCAAAATCATCTGGGATTACTATAGTAATAAAACACCTAAAGCAACTGATATAACTGAGTTTGTAGCTAATTTATAATTTGATACATAACGGATAAAATTTACCACGCTCTACTTATTCAACCGATAGAAGTTTGGAGATAAAACTCCTACAGTTTTTGTTGACAACTTATCAATAAGATTGCTATACCAAATTTTCAATAATAGATAGTAAGACTTACAGAAGTTTCCGAACTTACGAGGTACAGTTGTTTTTCTTATTTTCTATTCCCTGTTCCCAGTTCCGGTGTTCCCTCAAACCTAAAGTTTTGTACCTCATAATAAGAGAAAACGCTGTATAATTAATTATCTATAAAACCTCAAATTATCAAATAAATTATTCCTTAACTAAAGGAAAAACTTCAGGATAAGCTTGCCAAACTTGACTAACGAAATCTTTTAATTGCTGATGTGAAATTTGCAAATCTTTTACTTTACTTTCTAACAACTCTAACTCAGTCAAAAGAGGAATAAATTCTGTATCAATAGCTTCCCGAAATAAACAAATCGGCCATACTAAATCTGCACCATCTCGTAAATCCCATAGATTTGATTTTGCTAATTTTTGATGATGATTTTCAGAATCAACTTCAGCAATAGATTCTTTTAATAATAAAGGACGTACCCAACACATTTTGCGCTTTTCTAATACTTGAATAACTTCTGCATATAAACAAGTATTTTCATGTTCTAAACAAACAATTTGGCTGGGTTGAAAATTATAATTAAAATCTTTTAATACTAGCTTCATAGACTCAATATTATTGATAATTTAAGTGATTAAATATAGCAATCGCTAAAAAGCGTAAAGTATAAGATTCCTTTGTTCGATAAATTAGGGAGTATAGTAAATATTTAATCTCTATCTAAACATAGCAAGGATTATTCATTTTAGCAGTTTTGACTTAAGTAGACCACAATAGGTACAATGGAACATTCTGATAAGAGTTGTTTTGATTAGAATAAGTTTATTCCATTTTTCTGACAACTTCTACATTACCTATAGCAATCAGGAATCAGATGTGAGAATTTAACTGTTCCCTAAAACTCTAGAATATAATGGTCATGTTCTGCATAAAACACAGTTTTTTCTTTCTTCTCTGTTGCATGTTGCCTGTTGCCTGTTGCCTAAAAGCCTAAAATATTCTCACAATTCAGATCGGATTGCTATATCACTATCTAGCTAGTAAATTAAATTTAAAATATAGTTACAGTTCAGCAGATTAAAAAAAACAGGAAAATATTTATCAGTTATTTTACTACTCTTTATCTACTTGTTATTTATCCTTTTCTTGATTTTATATCTAAATTTTTTAGTGCCGTTTCTAAATCCATAGTTAAGAATTGTGCCTGCTTTTTCCCAGAATTATAAATATAATCTTTTACCGATAAAGGAACACCAATATCAACCGTAACATTACAGCCACGACGAGGAATAACTGGATTATAAATCAAAGATATAGGTACTATCTTAACATCAAGATTTGGTTGATGAGATTCAGCTTGTAGTCCTATTCTAGCTAATCCAGTTTTTAGGCGATGAACTTGATTATCGCGAAAAATTCTACCTTCAGGAAATATCACTAACATTTCCCTATTTAACATTAATTTTATTCCGTGACGAATACAAGAAACTGCTGGATTTTTTGGATTAATAGGAAACCCACCCAAATGTCTAATCAACCAACCCTGTAAACCTTTAACTTCTCCCATTGTCACCATAAATTTTGGGTCTCTACCTGTTACTAATCTACCTGTCGCATAACCTATAATTAAACCATCCCAACGAGAACGATGAGTAGGAGCTAAAATTACAGCTCCTTCTTTGGGAATATTCTCTTTTCCAATAATATTTATTCTCCGAAAATAAAATGGCATTACTATGTGACGACCAATAAAATAAGATAAACGTGCTAACCAACGAGAAATACTAGAATCTTCCGCATTTACTTGAGATGGTAATGAAGGTCTAAAAGCTCGAATACTGTTAATACTTATCATAGTTTTTACCTGAAATTCTTGAATTTACTTCTTAACTTCAAGGTAAAATTTTTAGATGTTATAGTGTAAGCCTGAAATGACACTTATTTAATTGTCAAGCACTTGTTTTAGTTATAAATATTAAATTAGCAAATTAACTGTCTTTCTGTATAGTAATCCGCCCATCCGTTGTCACAAATCAAAAAGTAAATAAAAAACCTTAAACTCTTCCCTGTTCCCTCAAAGTCATTAAAATTTTGTACAATACTCAAATAGGATTGCTATAGCAATCAGGAATCAGATGTGAGAATAGGGATGTTCCTTAAAAGTATGGAAAATATAGCAATCCGCCCATAGGTTGCGGCTAATTAAAAAGTAAATAAAAAACTTGAAACTCTTACCTGTTAGCTGTTCTCGAAAAAGCAGTAATATTTTTGCCACGAATATATTAGAGGATTCCGATAGGATTGATCATACTTAAAAATACATTTTTTTCTTCTTCTCTGTTCCCGGTTAAGCGTTCCCTCTTCCCTAAAACTTTCCAATATCTCAGAATTAAAATCATATTGCTATATAGAAGCCCTAACAGTATCTCTAAAAAATTAGCTGGAGAGATGGGGAGATGATGAAGCAAGGGGCTATTTTTATACTTTTTTCCCTATTCTATTTCACCGAAATTCTGACTCCTGACTCCGCGCC
>JBFRWR010000068.1:0-2598 GCA_051439685.1 Trichodesmium sp. | reverse complement strand
GCTCCCCGTGATGAAATAGAACTTAAATTAAGCAAAATATGGGAAAAAGTTTTAGGTATTCAACCTATTAGTATTAAAGATAATTTCTTTAATTTAGGCGGTAACTCCCTATTAGCTACTCGTTTGTTCAGTCAAATTGAGGAGGAATTGAAGAACAAAATTCCAGTTGCTACTCTTTTAGAAGCACCAACAATTGAACAATTAGCTAACGTTATTCGTGAAAAAGGATGGTCAGTAGAATGGCGATCGCTAGTGCCAATTCAACCACTTGGTTCTAAAAGACCTATATTTTGTATGCACGCTCTTGGTGCAAGTGTATTGTACTATCGAAGATTAGCACTTGAGTTAGGTTTAGACCAACCGTTCTATGGACTACAAGCACAAGGTTTAGATGGAAAGGAACCCCCTCTAACAAAAATTGAAGATATGGCTGCTCACTACATCAAAGAAATACAAACTATCCAGCCAGAAGGAGATTATATTATAGGAGGCTCTTCCTTTGGAGGTATGGTAGCTTTGGAAGTAGCTCAACAACTAATCGCCCAAGGTCAAAAAGTTGCTTTATTAGTTGTGTTCGATACTCCAGCACCAGGATGTTTCACTCGAATACCAGTAAATCAGCGACTTTCCGAGCATTTTGATAACTTTTGGAAACTTGGACCGAACTATATCCTCAAGAAAATCACAGGGAGATTGCAGTGGTTTAAGCATAGAAAGAAAGAGAGAAATCAGAGGAATTCCTTTTCATTAGATAATATCAAACCCAACCAAATGGTGGAAAGAGCGAATAAACAAGCGGGAAGAAAATATATTCCCCAAGTTTACCCAGGTAAAGTCGCTTTATTCCGAGCTATCCATAAGTCAGCACCTGAAGGATGGCAAGTTGACCCTCAAATGGGTTGGGGGAACCTAGCTAGTGGAGAATTGGAGGTTTACGAAGTCCCTGGAGGCCACAGCACAATTTTTAGAGAACCTCATGTTCGGGTATTGGCTGAAAAATTAAGAGTTGCAGTAGATACTTTAGATTCCAATGGGATGACCACAATACTTCGGTAATATCAAATCTGGTAGCATTAGTATAATTAGTTGTAGGGGCGAATAGCTATTCGCCCCTACAGTATTTTTTTTATAACTGTTATCAGAAACCGGGTTTGTTGGAGGTTAATTTTATGATGAAGGGGGATTTAATACAAACCCGGTTTCTATGCTTTTTTAGTGATAATTAAAGCTCGTAGAATTGCTCTAGCCCAAAGATAGATATTTCTAGGGCTAGAGCAATTCTACAAACAAAAACTTTTTTATAAATAATTATCAGTACATGATATTAGACCATTTATCAAAAACTTTTATACATTTGATTGAGTAGGGGAGTAGGTGAGTAGGGGAGTGGGGGGAGAAGAAAAAATAAAGAATAATTAACATTAACTTACCTAAAATTAGCAAAAAAATTATTCTACTAAAGTAATTACTTAATAACTGAAGTTCTAATTAAGTATAGCATTACTTTTGGGAATTGGTATTAGACCACAGTAGAGATGTTGCATGCAACGTCCCTACTGGATTATTATTTTTTTAATGTGGTTCATTAACCTAAAAACTGCTGTAATTTTTCCTATTCCCTATTCCCTATTCCCTATTCCCTATTCCCTATTCCCTAATTAATATGTTTGATTGTATAATAGTTGGCTCCGGACCCGCAGGAGCAAGTGCGGCATATCATCTAGCAAAAAACGGACGTTCTGTATTAGTTTTAGAAAAAGAAACTTTACCTCGATACAAACCCTGTGGAGGTGGAGTTTCTCCTATTGTTCAAGAATGGTTTGATTTTGATTTTTCACCTGCTATTTCTCTGAAAATTAATTCCATTCGTTATACTTGGAAAAAAGGCGACCTAGTAGAAGTAAAACTACAAAATCAACAACCTATTTGGATGGTACGCCGAGAAGTTTTTGATTATTTTATCGTTCAGCAAGCGCAAAAACAGGGAGCAGAAATTAGAGATAAAACTCCAGTTATCGGCATAGAATTTAAGAATAATAATTGGCAAGTTTATACAAATAATCAATCGTTTACTTCTCCCTACTTAATTGCTGCTGATGGTGCTAAAGGTTCAATGGCAAAATGGTTAGGATTTAAAAATCGTAAACGGTTTGCTGGTGGTGCGATGGAAATAGAAGTACCAGTTAAAAATCAACAAATTGATAGTGCTTATTTTGAATTTGGAATGTTAAATAATGGCTATGTTTGGAATTTTCCTAAAGCTGATGGATATTCAATCGGAGTCGGTACATTTTGGCGAAAACACGGTCAAAATTTTGGAGCCTTATTAACAGAATATGCCACTCTATTTGAGGTAAATATTCAAAATGTTCAGAAGTTTGGTCATCCTTTATGTTTATGGAATGGGAATCAAAAATTACATACTCAAAATGCTGTTTTAGCAGGAGAAGCAGCTTGTATTGTTGACCCTTTTACTGCGGAAGGAATTCGCCCTTCTATATTTACAGGTATTAAAGCAGCAACAGCAATTCATAATTCTCTAAATGGAGATTTATTTGCCCTAGAAAAATACACTCAAATAATTAATGAAGAATGGGG
>JBFRWR010000067.1:0-11147 GCA_051439685.1 Trichodesmium sp. | reverse complement strand
GCTTCGCCTAACGCCCCTACTCCCCTACTCCCCTACTCCCCTACTCCCCTACTCCCCTACTCCCCTACTGTGGTCTACTGAAATGAAAAGCGCTGTAAAGTCGCCCAATCCCATCTATATGAAAATTCAGACGTGGTATCTGAAAATGATTATTTTAAATTCCGGTATATTTATTGTAATTCTCTAATTATTATTCATCAAGAAGCTGATAAGTTTTTCTATGACCATTATCAACCAAATAGTCAGTCCAGTAGGGTGCGTTAGACAGCTTCAACTCAGACGATGAAAGGGATTCAGAAAATTGTCATAACGTACCATTTGTAATTATGAAAATTGCATCACCAAACTAAATTTTGATAGTTAGTTAGACAAACATTTAATATTCGTAAATCATTCTCACTCACTTGATCAATCTGATAATACTTTGTGAGATTTACTGTATAGTCAGAAGCGTTATTATCATAACTATCTATCACTTTTACTTGTAGTTGATTTTCCTGATGAATACCATAAAAACAGTAAAAAGCTGAATGGGGGAAATATACAGCACCAATTACTTTACTCTTTTTGATCTGAAATACAAAATACTCATTCTGAATTTGAAGTGGCTGGGGAGACTGACCAAAAAGGTAAGTTCCATCGGTCAGCAATATATCAGAGTTGTCTATTTCTGAAGAAAACTTTGGCCTTTCTTCTTTCAAATTCCGATAAACAAATTTATAGTTAATTACTGGCCTATTAACTGTCCCATAGGTCAATACTAAGTAGGTCGCGATCGCCACTAACCTCAAAATCACGAATATCACTTCAACGATTATCTACATTATTATCATATCTGTAGAATATAGCTAAGGTCTATTGTTTAACAATTTTTGTTACTTTCTCCACCAAAACAAAAGTTTTTTACTCAAATAAAATTCCTTGTGGATACTATTCTGAGAAATAGCTATTTCCACAAGGAATAATTAAATTTTGGTATTTGTAGCGCTACGCGAAGCGTGAATAGGGAATAGGGAATAGGGAACAGCAGACTGTTAAGGAGTTGTAAAAACAGGATGTAGAAATGTCCTAACCTTACAGCGGTTTTCATTTCAGTAGGCCACAGTAGGGATGTTGCATGCAACGTCCCTAAAACGTTTGGGTTACGACGTGAGGTCATCAAGAGCGAAAAGCACTGTAACCCGTAGTGCTATACAATAGACGAATGCTAATACCTAGCTAGCTACATACTCTCGTACTTTGGCTTGACGACGACGTAAATGGGCCAGAGCTTGATGTTCTAGTTGACGGACTCGCTCACGACTAAGTTGCAGTCTCTCTCCCACTTTAGCTAAAGACATTTCTTTGCCATCTTCAAGACCAAAACGTAATGTTAAGACACGACGTTGTTGTTCTGTCAATTCTGCTAAGAGAGTATTTAAGTCTTGACGCAACAATTCACCAGTAATATAATCATCTGGAGAAGATGCTTCATCCTCCAAAAGCTCTTGTAGTTCAGTATCCTGATTATCTCCAACCCTCAAATCTAACGATATAGGATGACGGGACATCAAGAGATATTCTCTAATTTGAGCAGGTTCTAGTTCTAGAGCTTGAGCAATCTCAGAAGGAGTTGGGTTTCGGCCCAAATTCTGAATTAGTTCTCTCTGAACTCTTTTGATTTTGTTGAGCTTTTCGGTGATGTGAATAGGTAAACGAATAGTACGACCTTGTTGCGCGATCGCTCTAGTTATTGCTTGGCGAATCCACCAGTAAGCATAGGTCGAAAATTTGTAACCCCTTGTTGGGTCAAATTTTTCTACTCCTCTTTCTAAACCTAGAGTACCTTCTTGAATTAAATCCAAAAACTCCATATTTCGTTTTTGGTATTTTTTGGCGATCGCTACTACTAAGCGAAGATTAGCTTCGATCATTTTGCGTTTAGCATACTGACCTTGCTTGATTGCTTGCTTCAGCACTTCTTCGCTTAATTGTAAATATTCTGCCCATTCTAAAGGGGTTGCTGCTTTGTTTATTTTTTCCTCTAATTTTTCTTTTGACTCTAGCAATTGCATCATTTGTTGCACTTGCTTACCATAAATAATTTCTTCTTCGCGAGTTAAGAGTGGTACACGACCAATCTCATGTAAGTAAGTACGAACTGTATCCATTGATGAGTAAGGACGAGTGCTAACTTGAGTTTTCTTTTGAGTTTTTTCTTTTTGATTTACTTGTGACATTTGATTAGTATACCCCTTTATTTTAATAAATATTGCTCTAATAGAAGTAGTTAGAGAGACAGTTAGTTGAGGATTAGGTTTCCCCATCCTCGCAAATGCTATAAAGTTGTCAAAACTTTATGATTGGAATTTGCTCTCTTGAGTGAATGGAATTATAAAACAAAATTTAGTTTTACATGATTTATATTTAGAAACTTTATGTTTATACTAAAGTAAACTCATAATGATTCCGTTTTTATGCGTTGTAATACAAGTTTAGACTAAGTTACTAGATAAAATGTTCATCCAGATAGAAAATATTAACTTTTCCTTAAAAATTAGTAGGAATTGAGTTTAACTTCAACTTAGAGTTCAATATTTCCGCAAAACTTTGATATAATTTTTATTCTTTAGTCTCTACTCCATTCCATAATGGCTCAACATCTAGTTAAGAAGCAACTCTCAGAAAAGAGAGATAACCGAACTCTTCTCAAAATTTGGCAGAGAGAAAGCAAGTTTAATTATTTTTGATGTTTTGTTTGTTTTGTTACAGAATTTTTTGCAAAAAACTACTATATAAATCTACTTATAAACATTTTCAGGATGCTTTGATTATATACTACATTATTGTAACATAAAAATTCTGATTTTTATATTACAAATAAATCAATTTGCCTAAAGGCCATATTCCCATTAGGGCAGGTATAATGAGAATATGTACAAGGCAAGATATAGGACAATTTTAACTATAGAATTTTCTTTGTTGAGTAGGTATTGACGGAGAACCATCATATCTAGTAGGGGTAAATGGCCATTTGCCCCTACAGGTTGTTTATGATTTGATACTTTGCGTAAGTCCTGTTGAGAATAAATAAATCCTACCCCATAAGGTAATTTAGTTCCCTAGCTTTTGTTTTTTATTATTCACAGGTATTGAATCAAAGATGGTCTTATATCAAGTAACATGAATTAACCGCAATGTAGGGACGTTGCATACAACCGCCCTACCAGGTTGGGGAAATATTTTTTATTACAGTTATTTAATGAGACATGATATTAGAAAAAGTTTGCTTCATTAAAACAAACCATTGATTGACGGATCTCCTCCAATAATTGGGTCTCCTGTAGTAGTTCCGAATAGTACCTCAGTCAAACTAACAAAGCCATTGTCAACACTTACATCTAAGGTAAAACTTCCAATCAAAGGTAGCTCTGTATAAGTAACCCGTACAAGATAGTTAAATTCTGGTGAGAGAGTTAACTCCGAAGAAACCCCTGGAATATCTGATACTACTCCTGGTCCAATTATTGCATCAACACCACCACCACCATTATCATTAGCTGCAACTATCTGCCCCTCTCTTGAATCTAATAGGGAATCTTGAGGAATTTGATATACCTCTAATAGAGGATCAAAACCAGCATTGTTGCTAGTCAGATCAATTGTTACTGGAGTATTTGCTGTAGCATTTAACAAATAATCTTCTTTAAAAACGAAAGCTGTATTTTCACGATTTCTCACTGCTTCATTAGTGTTTTCTATTAGACTTTGAATACTGATAGTTGGAGATGGTGGAGGTGCTTGAATAATATTGCCAGGAAATATACCTAAGTTATAGTCACTATTAATACCAGAAGCAGTTTGATAAACATTGATCAGATATTCTCCAGGGTTAGAAAATTCTGCCTGAAATCCCTCAGCTAATGTTCCCAGGTTTTCGCCACGAGCAATTAAGTTACCATTGCTATCTAATACTGCGACATCAATATTACCAGTTAAATTTTGGAGACCTATTCCCGCAGTTAATGGTTGCTCTACTGTAACACTATAATAGTCTACAGCATCGAAATTGGAATCATTAATTGTAGCAAAACGATTTATAGGTAATCCATCAGGTACTAGAGAACTTAAAACAGTTGGGGTGTTTGGGTTATCATTAATTGTGTCAATCAGATTAGCAGGATCGGGTAGATTTATGGGTGGTTGGATGGGTGGATTATTAGAAGCAATAGATTCAATATCAAGTTGATAGTTGCTATCACCTAAAGATAAATCATTAGATGGTTGAAAGACTTGTACTTGATAATTACCAGGGTTAAGAGGAACTCTAAAATTTTCTGGTGTGGTAAGTGGTTGACTACCTCCGCCGCTAGGAACTGGGTTTCCATTGGAGTCTGTTATGACAATATCTGCACTGGTGCTAATATTGAATAAACTGACATCTAATAATTGGGGTTCGTTCAGGACAATATTGTAGGAGTCAAAGTTTGTTGCTCCGACAGTACCGAGTTGTGAAACTGTGTTTCCTGGGATGAGAGTGATGGGGTTGGGATTCAAATCAATGGGATTCAAATCAATTTGAGTTGCAGAAATACTGGTCATTTTTGATATTTTTTTGAGTTATTTTGATTTCTTAAGTTTGTTAGGCATTTGTAAAGTCTGTTAAACTTAAGAAAACTATTATTTTAACATAAGACTTATAAATGGTGAAAAAAGTTTCTACCCTTCACAAAAACATTCTAATGTGAATAGAATTAAGAGAGTTCAGAAGAAAAAATTTGATAAAAATGAATATAATAACTGCTATATTCTATGAACGAATTTTATCCATACTTTTAATTTTAGCTCAATCTTGCAATACTAATTTCTTTTTTTATTACAAAAAGTTAATAGATAGCTAGCTTATGAATACTTATATATTTTTATGCTCACAAATAAAAATATAGCGTTTCTCAAGCTCGTAAGGTACATTTATCTTTTGTCTGTTTATTTATTCCCTGTTCCCTGTTCCCTGTTCCCTCAAACCTAAAACTTTGTACCTAACCATTATGGGAACTGCTATATAAAAAATTTATAACACTTTTGCAACTACCTCGGTTGCTAAACCAAAAGATAAAGTCATACCTGCTCCACTTAGAGCATTAACAATTGTGACACCTGTTTCTGGTTGAGTAATAAATTCAGTTTTGCCAGGTAGTTTAGCATAAATTCCATGCCAATATTCTGTAATATCTAATGCTGGAACTTGAGCAAATTTTTGCAAGTATTCTAATATATATTGATTAATTTCTACTTGATCAAAAGGTTCTGGGTTCAAACTATATTCATGGGAGTCACCAATAATTAATTCACCTGCTGCATTTTGTGACATCATCACATGAATACCCCACTGAGGAAAATGGGGAGTTTCACTTTCAATGCGAGTTTTGAGTGCTGTTAATGATGGGCAATGAGCAAAGGAGCTATAATGGGTCAAGGTTAAGCCACCACATAATGCTGCTCCCATTCGCCAATTGTTAGGTTGAGGCAATGTTCGCATCATTTGTAATTTTACTTTTGTAATCCTGCTGTTAGCATAAATATTGGGATATAAGGTTTCAAAGTCCGCTCCACTGCAAACAAATATATAATTTGCTTGCCATTTTTCCCCACCCGCTATCACATAAGGATGAGAAATGTCTGTAACAACTGTACCAAATTTGAACTCAACCTGATATTCCTGGGATAAGAAATTAGGTATTTTTTTGATTGCTTCTCTAGGATCGACTATTACTTCTGTAGCACTCCACAATGCTCCTAACATACTTTCTGTAATTGCTGCAGGACTTTTTTCGGCTACTTGCTCAGGAGTTAGCAGAGCTAATTTATCTGGATTTTCCTGAGTGTTAGTCTCTATAAATTCTTTGATTACTTCTAGTTCATCTTCTCGGTAAGCAAGATGGAGAGAACCACATTGATCTAGATGAAAACCTGCTTTAGCTCCAACTTCTAACCAAATTTCTCTTGATTTGACGGCGCGATCGCGTAATTCGCCTTTTGGTTGTCCAATTGGCCAAATCATACCAAAATTGCGAATAGATGCTCCTACTGCATAAGTATTTCTGTCAAATACTACTACTTTGAGACCACGTTTGGCAACTGTTAAAGCGTGAGCTAAACCAACAATACCTGCACCAACAATAATTACATCTGTTTGATTAATTTGATTCATAATTTTAGTCTTATTTGGTTTTGATTAATCTGCAATTTTTGCTTTTAATTCTAACAGGGAGTTGAGTAATCCATCATTAGGATATTGTGCTAATTGTTGGGCAGTATGAGAACCATTTGTTACTGCAAAACTATATAAACAATTGGCATTAATTCCTGATGCTAAATCAGCAGGAGTATCGCCTATTTTTATCACTTTTTTGGCATCTTTTATCCCTAATTTATACATAGATTTTTGAATCATATAAGGTGATGGGCGACCTTCATTATTATAAATTTCTGTAGGAGTAATTGAGGCTTGAATTATAGATTCTCCATTGCCAATATATTCATCATTCAAATTTTTATCCCATTCTAAGCGGTTTAAAATAATGTTAGTTACTTGACGATAAAAACCAGTGGTTAATGCGATTTTAATGTTTTGTGATCGCAACCAAGCAAATAATTCTAAACATCCTGCAGTTGGCATAACTGGTTGAGTTAGATAATGATTTTCTAAAATATCTTTAAATTTAGCAAAAGAAGTTTCTACTTTAGTTAAGTAATCAGGATTTTCTTTGCCTATTTGAGCTTGCCAAAGTTTTTCAAATACTAATTTTTTTGACAAACCCATCATTGAATTTACATGGTCTACTTCTGCATCAAGTCCAGTTGTTACAGCAGCTTCTAAAAAACAATTTTGGACTTCATTTTGATCTTTGACAGTAGTACCTGCCATATCAAAGACTACTAAATTAATTTTTGACATACGTTTAAAGTTTTATGGGTAATATCAATACTATTTGATCATCTAAATCAGAGTTATTTAATCGAGACTTACACATCACCAAATATTTTAGTGGTTAAGAGTTGTTAACCACTACAGATGCTGTATAATTTATTTTTTGCGGCAGTCATGTTAATATGAAATATTTTAATGTTTGTTGGGAATAATTAATTAATTGGGAGATAGAAAGATGAATAAATAGATCGACTCATATATATATGGTATAAATTTCCGTACTTTATATTATACCATTATTTTTGGTGTTTAATATAAAAAATTGTTTTCGTAACAAATCATAAAATTAATGGCAGATGATCCCTAAAAATAAAATTCTGGGAATACTGATAAGTGAAATAAAACCTGAAAACTGAAATGGTCATTTCAGTTATCAGTTATTAGTTAGGGAATTCCCAATAAAAAAATATACAATTACCATAAATTTAGGGGGTAGGGAGTAGGGAGTCGAGGCAGCAAAACAAACAGTTCTAGTGCAAAAATTGGATGATTTATCTTTTGCTATTCCCTGATCAGTTATCAGTACCTCCGACTAGAGTCAGAAGCTTGAAATACTGAGTTGAACATTTTTTTTCATCCCCTTAACAGGCTATGGGTTATAAACATCTTGATTAACATAAAACGTAGACATTAAATAGAAGTTATGTGTAAGTCTGAGGTCGGCTTTTTGCGGAGAAAAGTATCTAATTCAATACACTTTGTTGAGGAAGGTAGACAAAACTCTTACTCCTCCCTCTTCCCCCTCTTCTCCCTCTTCTATAATGGTTTTAAGAGTTCCTGAGCAGGGATAGGTTAAAAGGAGAGACTTTAGACCTCGGAATTTCGTCAATTCTAGAGTATTATTAAATCTCTAATTGCCTAAGTATTTAGTGACTCATTTCTCTACTATCTACTACCTAAAATGTCGAACTTGTCTATCTTAACTAAATGCCAAAACTGCTATAATATAAATATTGGATTAGATTATATTGTGTTATTCGATATTTTTCCTGTTTTGGATAACAATTACCAGATATACTAACTATTAAGTTAAAACTAGAATATTGTCAGTTTTAACTTAATAGTTAATGCAATAAATATTTACAAAAATTATTTTATAATGATGAATTTTCCAGAATCTTTTAACAAACGTTATCAAGTTCAACAAGAATTAGGCTGCAATCAAACTGGAGGTCGAATTACTTATCTAACAACTGATACTACCACCAAAACACCTGTTGTTACAAAACAATATCAATTTGCTAATTGGGCAGAATATGAAAGTTATTATCGGGAAATTGAACTGCTACAACAGCTAAACCATCCGAGTATTCCCCGTTATCTTGATTCATTTGAAACAGAAAATGGTTTCTGTTTAGTCCAAGAGTATAAAAATGCTCCCTCTCTTGCCCAAACTCAACTGTGGACAGTAGCAGAAATCAAACAAATTGCTCAATCAGTATTAGAAGTTTTAGTTTATTTACAACAGCAAATACCACCAATTATTCATCGGGATATTAAACCAGAAAATATCTTAGTCGAACGGAATGGCTTTGAACTCAAAGTTTATTTAGTAGATTTTGGTTTTGCCCGCAGTGGATATGGAAATGTGGCAGTCAGTAGTGCAGTTAAAGGCACTTTAGGATTTATGCCACCCGAACAATTGTTTAACCGGGAACTAACTAAAGCATCAGATTTGTACAGTTTAGGTGCAACTTTAATCTGTTTATTAACTAATACAAAATCCAGCGAAATTGGCAAATTAATTAATGATAACTATCGAATTAATTTCAAAAAATTGTTGTCAAATGT
Source organism: Trichodesmium sp. (assembly GCA_051439685.1). Classification (GTDB taxonomy): domain Bacteria; phylum Cyanobacteriota; class Cyanobacteriia; order Cyanobacteriales; family Microcoleaceae; genus Trichodesmium. The sequence goes on along the minus strand of JBFRWR010000067.1, from coordinate 2,386 downwards.
AGAACCCGAATTTGTGAAGTGGTTAGAAAAAATGGTCGAGCCAAATCTACAAAACCGTTTTCCTAATGCAGAGTTTGCCCTAAAAATGCTGAATAGTCTGGGAAATTCCGAAAATCCAAGCACTACAAAAATACCACCTTCCTTGAAAAAAAGTAAGAAAATATTTACGGGAGTAGCAACAGTTGGTCTTTGTCTAATAGCTTTTTATAGTACCATAGCAGCATTAACAACCTGGGGTGAAAATAAATGGTTAAGAAGTCGCCACCAATTAGAAGTATCTCGTGCTAATCAGAGAAAGCAACATTTACAGCAAGTGCTATTACAAACAGCTCAATGTCCTCGATGTAATTTGAACAATGTTAATTTACCCTTTGCCAACTTGAAAAATGTCAATCTCAAAGATGCTAGTTTAGAAGGTGCAAACCTCAATAATGCTGTTCTCAAAGATGCACAGCTATGGAAAGCAAGCATGAGAGGGATTAACCTCGCATCTGCTAACTTATCAAATGCTGATTTGAGAGGAGCTAAACTTAGGTATGCAGACTTACACTCGGCAAATCTCTGGGAAGCAAATTTAGGATATGCTAATCTCTGGGATGCTAATCTCAATCAAGCAAACTTGAAAAATGCGAATTTATGGGGAGCAAATCTAGGTTATGCCAAACTAGAAAATACTAACCTGGAAAATGCTAACCTCCGAGGAGCGAATTTATTCAGTGCTGAGTTAGAGAATGCAAATTTGGAAAATGCGAACTTAGAAAAGGTGACGATAGATGGGATTAACCTCAAAGGTGCCAAGTTAAAACAAGCTAATTTGAAGGATGCTGTACTAACAGGATATAAAGGTCATGGTTATCGTAGTATTAATTTAGAGAATGCTGACTTAGAAGGTGCTAATCTTGAAGGTAGTCATCTAGAAAATGCGAATTTATTAGGAGCTTACCTCAAGAATGCTAATCTCAGAGAAGCTTCTCTCGAAGGTGCTGACTTGCGAGGTGCAAATCTTGCTAATGCTGATCTTAGTAAAGCTTATTTACGGGGGGCAAATCTTCGTGGTGTTAACCTTCGGGGTGCAAAATTGGAGAGTGCTAACTTTCGAGACACGGATTTAAAAGGCGCAATAATGCCAGATGGTAGTATTCATCCTTAAAATTTTGATTAGATATCATCAGGACTTACGCAAAATATCAAATCATACACCATCTGTAGGGAATGTTAGCCAATTTACCCAATTATTAATTATTAATAATTAAATAATTCGCGCCTTGAAGCCTCCCCTTGGATAAGGGAAAAAAAGTGCTAGGATATTTGCCGATATTCAATTCCGTAACGGTTAAAACCATCTTGTAATTATCAATTATCCATTATCAATTATCAATTAATGAACTACTAGATATAGTGGTTATGCGTAAGTCCTGACTATATAGAAACCATTTGGGAGCTATGATTGGGAGTGTGGGAAGTGTGGATTGAGGGATTTTTCTACTTTTTTCCCGATTTCATTTCTCAATCTCCAGACTCCAGACTCCTTTGCCAAAAACCCTCACCTTTGGGGATATACCAAATGGGTTCTATAGAACCCCTGAAGGGAACTATAAAATTAGCTGGAGAGATGGGGAGATGGGGAGATGGGGAGATGGGGAGATGGGGAGATGGGGAGATGGGGAAATGGGGAGATGATGAAGCAAGGGGCTATTTTTATACTTTTTTCCCTATTATATTTGTGGAAATTCTGACTGCTGACTCCTAACTCCTATCTCCTAACTCCTGTCTCCTGTCTCCTGTCTCCTAATCCTCACTTTTGCAAAGATACCAAATGGTTTCTATAGTGTCTTTGCGTAAGTCATGATTTTTTTCTGAGGATTATTTAAAACTTTTTCTGATGGAGCTATGTGGGGAATGCACCTAATTTCTGTACTTTCTACCTTTAATCTTGATCCACCCGGAAATCACTTATTTTCGACTGCGATACCTACCCTAGTAACGATAATTACCTTCTTTTATATTACGAAATCAACAACAACTATTTAGATTACACTCTTTTTTCAAATAATCAGGAAATTAATATTATTACTTTTGAGGTAGGATTTGTACCTTTCCTCTAACCACAGAACGTAACAACCTGTCCACAGAACGACGTTCTTCTTCTGTGGTTGATTCATCTAATATCGCAGCCATTAGGCCATAACGATCCAATTGGGTAATACGGGAATTTTCAGCTACAGATGCCATAATTTCGTTTATAGCTCCAGGGAGTAAGTTAACTTGAAGCATGGGGTAAACCTTGAACTCTATATTCTTATTTTCTCCTTTTATTAGCTGTTCTGACGGTGACTGCTCAAGTCTTGAGTCAGTGAGAATAATAACTTAAGTACAGTGAAGTAAA
>JBFRWR010000066.1:0-4819 GCA_051439685.1 Trichodesmium sp. | reverse complement strand
TTAATCGCAGCAAGTGGCACTGGGGGACATTTATTTCCAGCGATCGCCACTGCTAACCAATTAAAGGATTATCACATTGAATGGCTAGGAGTTCCTAACCGTCTAGAAACTAAGTTAGTACCATCCCAGTATCCTCTCCATACTATATCAGTTGAAGGCTTTCAGCAGAAGTTGGGCCTGGGGACTTTCAAGATTTTAAGTGGACTTATTGGATCTATTCTAAAAGTAAGACAGATACTTAAAGATGGCCAATTTCAAGGATTGTTTACTACTGGTGGTTATATTGCAGCTCCGGCAATTATTGCAGCTCGTTCCCTAGGTTTACCAGTTATACTCCACGAATCTAATGTTTTACCAGGAAAGGTGACGCGGTGGTTTAGTCGTTTATGTAATGTTGTGGCAGTGGGATTTGAGGAAGGGGCAAAATATCTCCCTTCTGGAAAGACTGTATATGTGGGTACTCCTGTGAGGGAAGAATTTTTGTCTCCCCAACCCTTAGATTTACCCATTCCAGAAAATGTTCCTGTAATTGCAGTTGTTGGAGGTTCTCAAGGAGCAGTGGCAGTTAACCAATTAGTGAGAAAATGTATTCCAGCATGGGTAGAAACTGGGGCTTGGATTATTCATCAAACTGGGGAAAATGATCCAGATGCTTTTAGTGTAGAGCATCCCCAGTATTTTCCCATGACATTTTATGATAATATGGCAGGCTTATTTCAACGGGCTAATTTGGTAATTAGTCGTGCTGGCGCGGGTAGTTTAACAGAATTAGCATTTACTCATAAACCATCAATTTTAATTCCTTATCCTTATGCTGCGGATAATCATCAAGATTATAATGCTAAAGTTTTTTCTAATCAGAATGCTGCCTTAGTTTTTACTCAATCAGAATTAACTTCAGAAAAACTCCAGAGAGAAGTTCTAGAGTTATTAAAATCATCAGAAAAGTTAGAAAAAATGGCTGTAGGAGCTGAAAGTTTAGCAGTCAAAGATAGTGCTAAAAAATTAGCCAGTTTAGTGCATAAATTTTTGAGTAATTAATGCGTAAACATTTAGAGACTGTTTGTCAAATAAGTATTAAGAGAACGAATATTTACTAAAATCCCAAATTGGTAATATTTCCCAGAATTGACATTCAGTGGGTAGATAGATATGAGGTAATACCATGTCCGGTTGAACACTTATAATTAAGATAGTAGGGGAGTAGGGGAGTAGGGGAGTAGGGTAGTAGGGGAGGATGGGAGTATGGGAGTAGGGTAGAAAATAAAATATATAAAATCCAAACCAAATATTTTATTTATACCTAATCATCCGGACATGATATAAATATATTCCTAGACGAGTGAAGTGAGAAATATTTGTCTTGATTGATTCTTTCCTACTCCCTACTCCCTATTCTCTATCTCATCTCATATACAATCCGGTTATACAGTATATGTTCATAATTCTGTCTACTCTTTCTACTCTTTCTACTCTTTCTACTCTCCATCTCTCCATCTCTCCATCTCTCCATCTGGTGCGTCTGGTGCGTCTGCCTACTATAGAACCCCTAACAGTATCTTTGCAAAAGTGAGGATTAGGAGACAGCTATACTGGAGACAGGAGACAGGAGGCGCGGAGGCGCGGAATCAGGAGTCAGAATTTCGGTGAAATAGAATAGGGAAAAAAGTATAAAAATAGCCCCAATCTCCCCATCTCCCCATATCCCCATATCCCCGTCCCCCGACCTCTCCAGCTAATTTTATAGATCCGCTTAGGGGTTCTATAAAATCCGGTTATACAGTTATTACACTGATTACTTCGTGTTAAGACAAATGTTATATTGAATACGAATTGAAAAAATCATGCTATTCAAATCCTGCCTTTCTCCTCGTCACCGCCTCTCCTGACTTGGATTTCGATACGATAACTACAGCAGTTTCGGAGCGGCGTGAGGTACAAATTTTTAGGACTTTAGGCAACAGTTCCAAAAGGCAACAGGCAACAGAGAATTAATAAAGTGTACCTCACCATCCTCAAAAGTGTTGTAATTACCCCTACTGACTCCTGACTCCTGAGTAGTTTATGTATAGCACTACGCCGACACGGCTCTTGACATTTCTAAATCCTAGAACCCTTGAAAAGTCTGTTACTCCCTATTCCCTACTCCCTACTCCCTAGCGCGTAGCACTATATAACTCAGGACTGACGCATTTTTGAGTTATAAACACTACATATATGCAACGTTATAGTTTTTTAGGACTATATATAGTGTCCTTGCCTAAGTCCTGATAACTATTCAACCGGACATGATATAAGTCCTAATTTTCTAATATTTTGGTGGCAGTTAGGAATCAGAACAGGACTTACACATTTTTGAGTTATAAACACTACATATATACAACGTTATAGTTTTGATGCACAATATATAGTGTCTTGGCGTAAGTCCTATCATAATTTAGAATTTAAAATGTTTTGCACAAAAATTTATTATTATAACAATAATCACAATGAATCGACAAATTGTGATAAATTTTAATCTAAAATTACCTAATTCTTAAAAAAATATAAATTTTTAATATTTATTTACAATTGCCGCTAATAAACATCAATAGGACTTATGCAGTAACACTATATATAGTATCTAAAAACTATAACGTTGCATATATGTAGCGTTTATAACTCAAAAATGCGTAAGTCCTGATCAAGAAAAACAACCAACAAAATTATTAAACATTTTTGATATCTAGCGAAAAAGCACAATTAACCCTTATTCTGTCAGTGGAATAGCTAAAAATCACTAATTATGGTCCACAAATATAACTCTCCATCACCCCAGAAACAATAAAAATTCTGGGATCGTAATTAACCATAATTTAGTTATTTAGCCAATTCCATTAAAGTTAATTAAATAAGGAATCACAAATATGGAGACAGCTATTGAATCAATCCATGCCAGGGAAATTCTTGATTCTCGTGGTCGTCCAACTGTAGAAGCGGAAGTCCATTTAGAGAATGGCACTATGGGACTAGCCCAAGTACCCAGTGGAGCATCAACAGGTACTTTTGAAGCCCACGAACTTCGAGATGGAGATAAAGCACGTTACAGTGGTAAAGGGGTACTCACAGCAGTCAAAAATGTAGAAGAAAAAATTACTCCTACCCTAGTCAAAGTTAATGCTCTCAACCAAACCTTAGTTGATAGCAAAATGATTGAAATAGACGGTTCCCCTAACAAAAGCAATTTAGGAGCCAACGCTATTCTAGCAGTCTCCCTCGCAACAGCTAAAGCAGCAGCTAACTCTGTCGGTATGCCATTATATCGCTATTTAGGTGGTCCTCAAGCTAGTCTGCTACCAGTACCCCTAATGAACGTCATCAACGGTGGTGCCCATGCTGCCAATAACGTAGACATTCAAGAATTTATGATTGTACCTGTAGGTGCTGCCTCATTTAAAGAAGCATTACGTTGGGGAGCAGAAGTATTCGCTACCCTCAGTGGAGTTTTAAAGGAGAAAGGTTTATTAGGTGGAGTAGGAGACGAAGGTGGTTACGCTCCCAACTTAGGCTCAAACCAAGAAGCATTAGATATATTAATTGCAGCTATTGAAAAAGCTGGTTACAAACCAGGAGAACAAATTTCTCTAGCGTTAGACGTAGCTGCCAGCGAATTTTACAAAGATGGTAACTACACTTATGATGGAGCAAGTCATTCTCCTAGTGAATTGATTGATTATTTAGCTAGTTTAGTAGATCAATATCCGATTGTATCTATCGAAGATGGTTTACATGAAGAAGATTGGGAAAGTTGGGTGCAATTAACTCAAAAGTTAGGTAGCAAAATTCAATTAGTGGGAGATGACTTATTTGTTACTAATGCTTCTCGGTTGCAAAAAGGTATTGATATGGCTGCGGGTAACTCAATTTTGATTAAACTCAATCAAATAGGTTCCTTAACTGAAACTCTAGAAACCATTGACTTAGGTACTCGTAATGGTTTTCGCTCAGTTATCAGTCACCGTTCAGGAGAAACAGAAGACACAACTATCGCTGACTTAGCCGTAGGAACTCGCGCAGGTCAGATTAAAACTGGTTCCCTCTGTCGAAGTGAACGGGTAGCAAAATATAATCGACTGTTGCGAATTGAGGATGAATTAGGCGATCGCGCAGTTTATGCAGGTGCGGTGGGTTTAGGGCCAAAAGCTCAGAGTTAGGATTTAATGATAGCATGAAACCACCAAAAACTGACCTATAACACCAAAAATGTTAGGGATAGAAACTCAATTGGAGTAATCCTAGGGTTTCTTCCCATTTCTCAGGGATTAATATAGAATCTCATTTGGGAACTATGATTGGGAGTGTGGGGAGATGAGGAGATGGGGAAATTTTTCATTTTATTTCTCAATCCCTTGACTCCTGATATCATGTCCGGATAAGAGCGTGATCAAAAAACTTGCTCCTCTTTAATAGTTGAAAACTTCCTCTTTAATACTTAAAAACTTCCTCTTCTTCCCTCCTGACTCCTGTACGGACGTTGCATGCAACGTCCCTACGACTCCTATTTCCTATCTCCTATTTCCTATCTCCTATTTCCTATCTCCTATCTCCTATTTCCTATTTCCTATCTCCTCCCTAATTATTTATAACTGTTCAACCGGACATGATATGACTCCTTTGGCAAAAACCCTCACCTTTGCGGAGATACCAAATGGTTTCTATAGAACCCCTGAGTGGCTCTATAAAATTAGCTGGAGAGATGGGGAGATGATGAAGCAAGGGGCTATTTTTATACTTTTTTCCCTATTCTATTTGACCGAAATTATGACTCCCAACTCCTGGC
>JBFRWR010000065.1:0-5715 GCA_051439685.1 Trichodesmium sp. | reverse complement strand
GTAATATATATAGAGTTTCAAAACTAGGACGTTGGAGTTTATGACTCTATATATATGGTATCTGTGTAATTCCTATTTCTATAAGAGCAATTTCAGCTCCATCAACTATATTTATCTCTCTAATCATAAATGGTCAGGTACTATATATAGAGTTTCAAAACTCAGACGTTGGAGTTTATGACTCTATATATATGGTATCTGCGTAATTCCTATTTCGATAAGATCAATTTTGGCTCGATCAACTATATTTATTTCTCTGATATGAAATTCTATATCAGGGATAGCCTTGAAAAGGGATAAAAAAAAGAAAACTCAGTGTCAGCCTCCCTATTCCAAGAGGTACTGATAACTGATAACTGATAACTGATAACTGAAATAACCCCTCCTCTGATAAAATCTGACTTCAGAATAAACTATTTTTAGGGGGGAATAGCTTGCAATTATTCAAAAGTCATGGTAAGGAAAAAAAATTCATCCTTATCAGTTTGACCTTAATCAATCTATTATCTTTAAGCAATGGAAAAACTCTGGCCACAGAAGATAACCAGGAGTTGATGGGGCAAGTTCAAAACTATACTGAAGAATTTAGCGAGACCAAACCAAATGACCCCATTACCCAGCAAATACCTGTTTATCAACTAGATGACGTTTTACCTACTGATTGGGCCTATTCAGCTTTACTTAGTTTGCGCGATCGCTACGACTGTCTCTCTGGTTATCCTGACAATACCTATCGAGGCAACCGCGCCATAACTAGATATGAATTTGCAGCGGCTGTAAATGCTTGTTGGCAAACTCTGGAAAGTTTTCTGGCAGAAAGTCAAGCAGAATTAATTCAACAAGATGACCTGATAGTTATCGAAAGACTGATACAAGATTTTCAGGTAGAAATAGCTAACCTCAAAGCACGCACCGAAGCATTAGAAAACCGAGTCGATGCTTTAGAAGCACAACAATTTTCCACCACCACCAAATTAAACGGTCAGACAATTTTTGCTGTGAATGCTGGTGGGTTTGATGGCGATCGCCTTATTGGCCCTAATGGAAGGGAACTAGCAGATAAAAACCCTCAAGCTACATTCTTATATCGAGTAGCTTTTGATTTTGATACCAGTTTCCGAGGTACAGACTTATTAAAACTGCGGGTTGATACTGGTAGTAATGGTTTTCTTGATAATGCTAACGCAATACTCGAACCTAACTTTGGCAGTGTTCTGGATGTTAGTGGACGTCCTCCACGAGATGACGAAGTTGGTATTGGAAGAGTCTTCTACAGTTTTCAGGTAGTAGAAAATTTGTCTCTATCTATAGGACCTTTAATTGAAGCATTGGATTATATAGACAATAATAGCTACGCTGCTTTAAGTTTCCGCGACTTTTCTACATCAAACCTGGTTTATAACTATGTCATATTTCCAGTTGATGGCATTGGTGGTGGAGCAATATTACAATGGAACCCTGGAGGCAGTGCTTTCAACCTTCGTGCTTTATACATTGCTCCAGACTCGGCTAATCCTACCCAAAATGGTCAAGGTCCTTTGCCTGTTTCTGCGTTTACATCATTACTTTATTCTGACGGTAGGGGTTCGCGGGGTTTATTTGGTTTTCATCAAGGAATGGTGGAATTTGAATACAGTCCCTCAGCTAGATTTAGTTTACGTTTGCTCTACAGTGGCGGAAAAGTTTTTGCTCGCAATTTTGATGCAGTGGGAGTAAATTTTGAGTGGGGTTTTTCCTCAAAGTTTGCGGTGTTTGGTCGTTATGGGTATAGTAGTTATGACGATACAGATTTTGGTGATATTAATCCGAACTATTGGATGGCAGGTCTTTCTGGATTAGATATTTTGCAAGAAGGCGATCGTGTGGGAGTAGCGGTTGGGCAACCTTTTGTTGTCAATGAAATTGGTAATTCTACTCAGACAAATTTGGAAGTTTTTTATAGTTATGCTGTGAATGATAATATTAATATTTCTCCTGTTTTGCAAGTTGTTTTTGACCCTAGTAATCAGAAAACTAATGGTACAATTATTACTGGTACGTTACGGACTGTTTTTTCTTTTTAAAGCAGTAAAAAATCATTAGAATAAAAGTAAAAATAACTTCAGTATTTCTTTGGTACTGTCAGTTATTAAATTTCACCGAATAATTAAGGTTTAAAGCCTTCTATTTCAGAGATTGTTTGTCAAATAATTATTAAGAGAGCATACAAGTGACTAAAATCTAAAAGCGGTAATACTTCAAGGGATTGAACTTTAGTAGATAGAGAAGCATTCAGTACATATATTCCTAGATTTTTAAGCGACAAATATTTTCGAGTATTCCCTATTCCCTATTCCCTATTCCCTCTCTCCTTTTTATATTTCCTGATACATTCAATCTCTCAAGAGAAACAATGAATTTATTTTCCTTTTATTCAATCCTCTTCCTTTGAGGGAGAGGTAATTATCAATTATCCATTATCAATTATTGAAAGGACTGACCCATGAGGTATGATATAGAATCCGGTTGAATACTTACTATATACTTACGGGATTAGGGGGTGTGGGGGGTGTGGGGAGTGTGGGGAGTGTGGGGAGTGTGGGGAGATTCAATATTAAAGTCTAGTTATGAACATATATTATATAACCGGATTCTATATGAAAAACGCGCATATCTCAAAAGCATAAAACTCAAACAAAGCAATATTTTTCCTTCTTCCCTCTTTCCTGTTTCAACTTCAGTCTTCACTTCTGCTATATGATATTATTTTCCCAGTTACTACCGGAGAAAAAAATATGAATAGCGATGAATTAATCGAACGTTATCAAGCTGGTGAAAGAGATTTTTCTGGCGTTGAATTTATATATCTGGAATTAAGCAATATTTCTCTAGAGGAAATTAACCTGAGCAACTGCAACCTGAGCATAGCAAAATTACAAAATGTCAACTTAAATAATGCTAATTTAAGTAATGCTCGGTTAATTAGTACAGAAGTAGAGAATACTACTTTCATTAATGCTAATCTTAGTCACGTCAACTTAGACGGAATAAACTGGCAAAATATAGATTTAAGTAATGCAGATTTAACAGATACAACTTATGACCATAGCACTATAGGTAATTCCAATTTAACTAATGCTAACTTAACTCAAATGGATGGATTTCAATCAACTTTTGATAGCTGTAATTTGACTGGTGCAAATATTAGTCATTCTCGATTAAGCGAAGTTAATTTTGACAATTGTAATTTGAGTAATATTAATCTGAGTCACACAACTTTTTATGATGTTTATCTCCAGGGTTCAAATTTAAGTCATGCTGACCTAAGTTATGCTAAGATTAAAGCTATTTCTGGTTGGGAAGAAGCTAATTACATGGGTGTTAATTTTCAAAATGCTTGGTACTTAGATACACGAGATATACCATCAGAAATTGACCCTGATGAAGCAGGATTAATCTTTATTTGTGCTGGGAGCGACCTGAGTGGCAAAGATTTAAGCAATGCAGATTTATCCGAGGAAGATATAAATTCTGTTGATTTTAGTAATGCTAATTTAAGTGGTGCAAATTTGAGTTATACAGACTTGAGCTATACAGATTTTACTAATGCCAATTTAGAGAATGCTAAGTTAAATGGGGCGGATTTAACTAACGCCAGTTTAGAAAATGCTAACCTCAATAATGCTAATTTGGCTGATGCAGTTTTTGATAATACAATTATGCCAGATGGGAGTATTAGAAGTGATGAATAAGAGTAACTAAATATAGTAAATTGTATAAGTAGTCGTGCTTTTAGGAATTTCCTAATTGAGATAGGGAACAGGGAATAGGGAATAGGGAATAGGGAGAAATAATTGATAATTTATGGATCAGATAGGAGATATCTAATAAAATGTGTAATTAATTTTCCATCAGGACTAATATGTAATTAATTTTGTATAGACGCTTAACATTGATATACAGCGATAATTATGACTAACTTACCAGAAAAAATACTGAAAAATCTTTACGAGCGAGATTTTTTATTATGGACAGAAAAAACTGCAAATTTGTTGAAGGCAGGAAAACTTTCAGAAATAGATATCGCTAATTTAATTGAAGAAATAGAAAGTATGGGTAGGAGTGAAAAACGGGAGTTAAAAAATCGTTTAATTGTGCTATTGATGCACCTGTTGAAGTGGAAATATCAGCCAGGAAAGAGAAGTGAAAGCTGGAAAAATACTATTAATGAACAGCGAATATCTCTAGAATTATTACTAGAAGATAGCCCTAGTCTCAAACCACTTTTGCCAGAAGTATTCGATAAATCTTATCAAAGAAGTAGACTGACAGCAGCGAAGGAAACAGGAATTAAAATTGAGATTTTTCCAGAAACATCTCCCTTTACTTTTATTGAAACTCTAGATTTTGAATATTTACCTGATTGACAAATATAGGGAAATATAAAATCTGGTTATACAGTAATCCCAAATCGCAAAATTACTTCCTCTTAATACAGATTTTATATTGAATACGAATTTAAAAATTCATACTATTCAAATCCAATATTTGTCCTGACTCCTAGCGCAATACGATAACTAAAGAGCAATAATAAAAAAACTTCTTGGATAGAATATTTATCTACCCAAGAAGTAAATTATTAAAAATTGAAAAAGTCAAACATTTGAGCAATAATGCTCCACATGACTATTGCGAATTTCTATTTAGTGAGCGCAACCATTGCCATGATAATCATCAGTATCATAGAATCCATTTTTTGTACCAAAAAATAGACAACCAAAAGTAAACAAAACAGTTAATCCAATTAAAATTAATTTGATATCCATAATTCCAGATTCTCCTCAGAAATGAATTTAAGTCGAACAAATCAGATTATAAACAATACTTGGCTAGAGCGCCCGTCTCCTGAAGTTGCCCCAGAATTATTGGGTTGTACCTTAGTCCGACGGATATCTGATGACCAAATTATCCGCAGCACAATAGTAGAAACCGAAGCTTATGCTCCAGGAGACCCAGCTTGTCACGCTTACCGCAGACGTACTCCACGAAATTCTGTGATGTTTGGACCTCCGGGTATGAGCTACGTTTTTCTCATTTATGGAATGTACCACTGTTTAAATATTGTGACAGATATAGATGGGGTTCCCAGTGTAGTCTTAATTCGAGCTTTACAATTGGAGTCTGTGCCAGATTGGTTATGGGAATATATTCCAAAACAAAAATCAAAATCTAAAATTTCTCGTCTAGCTGCTGGCCCTGGTAAACTTTGTCGCGTCCTTCAAATTGACCTGAGTTTAAATGGTTCACCGTTAGAAGTGGGACAACCAATGTGGTTAGAACAGCGATCGCCCCAATTTCAGCAAGATTTGTCCATAGTCCAAACAACCCGGATTGGTATTACAAAAGGAACAGAGTTACCCTGGCGGTGGTATTTAGGCAATTGTGATGCTGTAAGTAAGGAGTAGGGAGTAGGGAGAGGGAGTAGGGAGTAGGCAAAAACAATTGATAAAGCTGATTGTAGAGTTTGCTAAGGGTTTGGAGACCAAACCCCTACGAGTAATTAATTAGGGTTTGCTGAAAAAAGCAGAGGGTGGGGAGTGTGGGAAGTGTGGGAAGTGTGGGAAGTATCCCGAGAGTGGGAAGACAGAGAAAATTCGAGGAATAATTGTTCGGAGATTTTTCTGTCTCGCGTTACCCCAAAATACTCACTTTTTCAGCAATTTCAACTGAAAAGCT
>JBFRWR010000064.1:0-10490 GCA_051439685.1 Trichodesmium sp. | reverse complement strand
CAAAACCATTCTGTGTACTCGCGAGTTTGACCCAATATGTTCGCCAACTCGGAATAACTTACGAAGCCACGACCGCTCAAACATTTAAGTGTCGTTATCACTTTTGCTGCTATTGGCTCTATTAGAGGGGAAATCTTTTTCTGTGCTTCTAGGGAAAGTCCAAGGTACGCTTTTACTCCTTGTGCTGTTCTATTGGATTTAGGCGATAAGTTGTCATTCATGGTATTGATAAAAGTATAGTTGAGCATCAAGGGCGGACATAACGATTCACCCTTGATATTTTATTGGAACGATCTAATCATTCCTGCTGGATCCAGCCGTCGTTGTTGATGCTCTCTGCATCGTTTTCATGTTCAAAGCTATCAGCGAAGGATGTTATTGAGACCAGGAATGTTTCAGCTATGAGGGAGACATCGCTATCTGAACTGGATAGCAGACTCTCCCTTGCCTTAGAAACCAATGCCTCACGCACATCACCTTCGCTGTTATAGGCACTGGCGACGACCATCTCTATAGCTTGACTTAGGAGTAAGGCGTAAAAAGCGATCGATTTCTGCTCTCCTTTAGTCAGTTCTGACAGCATTAGAATTTCTCCAGAAAATCCTTTACTGGCCCGCCCGAATCTTCTTCATCTTTGGCGTTTTGGTTTATGTCGAATATCTCATCAAACCTGTCAGGATGTAAGTCATTCATCACATCTTTCAAATCATCCCAAAAATCACTAGGGAGTGACAGCATCTTCAACCGATCGATGACTTGATACTTTTTCAGGGAATTTAAAACTTGCCTCGCCTCCTTTTTCTTGCTAGCTAATTCCCGGCTAGTTGTTGTTAACTGACTTTGAATGGCTTTTAGTTCTTCTTTCTTAGAATCTAGCTCTGCTGAAGTTGAGGGGTGATTCATGCAGTCAAGAGCCTTGATGTACTGATCGTGAACACCCCCGGCAATTAACTCTGCCAGCAGCACTTTTGCCTTCCCAATTTCTTCAAAGATATTTTCTCCTCCTTGTAATTTTACTTCCAGTTCCGCACGGGAACTTCCATAGCTAACTTCACTGGGAACGGTTACTCCAATTTTAAATTTTTTAATCATAGATACTCCTAAATATTCAACTGAGACAACCAACTCACTACGATAGCATTTGCTATTTTGGGGTAGCGATGATTCAATATTCTGACTAGCTTTTTCACTAAGTCTTTGACAGCGCGATTAACAGTCACTACCTTAGAAATTCCATGCAGCAAAATTTCTATTACCAGAAAAATCTCTAGGGGAGTGATTTCAATGGTGAAAGGTGGTTGCTTGGCAAGCAACTGGCAGATGGTTTGATAGTTAGATCTGTTCATAATGAGCATACAAATTTTTCAATTGTTCTGATATCGAAGCATTTTCATCTGGCGGGCGTTTTTTGACCTCCTTCATAACTCGATAGAGAATACTTCCTGTCATTACCTCTGAAGGCACATTAGCCCTGGCTTGAATAGCTTCTGCTGAATTGTCATAGGCAAGTTCCATTGCGGTAGCAAACGCCACTAGCAATACGACCTCCATTGACCCTTGTTGATGTACTTGATTCATTGGTTTTGATTTTGTTGTAGACAACTGCCTGCTATGCGCTGAGTTCGGTTGTTTAGACTCCGAGCATGAGAATGTATCTTTGATTGTTTTGGCACTTGTTTGTTGACGGTTTATTGCTGATCCTTCACCCATTCAGTATAGGCGATTGTGTCAGTCGGTTCTTTCCTGGAAGTTTTGTAAAAAGGCTGTTTGGCTAATCTGTAGCCGTCGCGCCTCATCCAATTATCCATGCTGCCAATAAACTTTTCAGCATCCTCTTTATCGCCAATAATGCGAACATCCAGGGTTAGCCTCATAATAATTTCAATAAATTAGTCTACGGTGAACGGCAATGAGCAGCAACTTCTAGTTGTGCCCATCGCCTCAATGCTGCTGCATGATTAGGAAATTCTTGCTCCCACCGTTGCCACTCACTATTGAAGCTATCTATATCTTGATAATCATCGGGGTCTGGTGGTTCAAAAGTGTTAGCAAACTCAAACAAACACAGTTGACCACTGGCGTCAGCTTTAAACTCAACCTCACCAAACAGCAATTCACGATCGCTTTCTGATAGTCTAGGCCGACAATAATTGTCGTAAGCTAATTGCCAAGTTCGCTTCTTTCGTAAGTCACCAAGTTTTCTAATATCATCCTCAGTCAAACCCGCGCGTCTAATCGCACGCCTGACTGTACGTCTTAACTCTTGGATTTTCATATTTCTTATATTAAAGTTGGGAATTGCTGTTGTGAGTTTCAAGTTGCACCGCCCATTACCAAATTGATAAATTCTTGGTGGTTTATGCTACTGATCCGATTGAGCGCATCGGCAGTGCCCTCTTTAATAAACTCAATGATATTACCTCTACGGACGAGATATAAGTCACGTTCACCCCACAGTATGCCTAGACGTTCCCACCATTCATCGCATCTTTTTTCCATGGCTTCAATATTCTTGTTTATCTGAGACTGATGTTTGCTCTGTGATTTAGGATTGCCGCGATTCTTCAACACAGCCTTGAGATAGGCAACGGGGTTGCGAGGAGAATATTGCTTCAATACTTCTATTGCAGTATCCAGATAATGAATGTTCTGGGTAACTTCATGCTTGACTGATTTCCAATCAATCCCCAAAGCTTCTATTTTTTGCTTGGCTATCGCTATTTCGTCAGAGTCAGTGTTTAAAGCTTGTTTCTCCGTATCTACTGATTCGGAATCACTACTAGGAGCTTGAGGTTTCTTGTTGTAGAAGGAAGAATGGAGACGACGGATAGCACTTTCTAGAATGCTTTCGGGAGCTACCCCTTTTTCTTGGGATATCTCTCCTAGTAATAGCCAGACTTCATCAGAAATCTCAAATTTATATTGACTATTTTTGATAGATGTTTCTACTGAAGGTTTGTCTTTAGTATTATCAGTAACGGGTATTGAGCTTTCTGGCTCTTGTGACTCTTTCTGTCTTAGATAGGTATCCTGAATTAGTATCTGTACATATTCGTTGGCATTGACATCAACACCAGCCTTTTCCTGATACACTCTGGCTAGTTCTTTGGCTGCATCATAAGTTGCTTCGTTCAGCTTAATTTTACAACCCTGATAAGAATTAGGCTCTAACGTCCTCACTATAAAATTAGTAGTGATAGGAGTATTAGAGATTTTGGCTGCTGCTACCACCCGCCCCCACTTTTCGGCCATAGTCTCAATTTCAGCAGGTTTAGCTCTTTGAGTAACACCTGAAATTTCAGCAAGTTGGGCTGCTTGAGAAATACATCCAGGTAAAATCTCAAACCCGTGTTTAATAAGACTCCAGCTAACATAAGCTGCCAACATTATCCTTCTGCAATGCCTACCCGATTTTCTGATAAACTTCAAGCAGTATTCCTCAAAAGTCTTGCAACCTTGATAGATTTTGTCGGCTAGGGTTTTTCTTAATCTCAAGCCAAATTTGATATAGCTGTAGTTTTCTTCTATCAAGTCGTGATGAAGTTCTTCAGCGGTTTCTGTCTCAGAACCATCTAGAAATTCTAATGCTTGGCGACAATGTTCTAAGGCGATTACCCAGGGGGGTGAATCTGGTCCTAGAGGCAACGGATGAAAGGAGGGGGGTGGAATTTTAGACATGGCGGGCTATCAATCTGAAAATTAAGTTTAAAACAGTTGAACTCTTAACAGTTCCTCAGTCATCCTAACTATCCCAATGCTCGACGGCATCATCAAACCACTCAGCAGCAGATAGTGCGTAAAAAGCTACTTTTTCATGGTCATGTGCATGTTCCATAGTTCCATTGAACCCTTCTGGAATGCCACGTTTTACTAGAATTTCTCGATATATTTCCCAAGCTCTACCATCCCGTTGATCTTTTAAAAATTCTGCTGGATTTCCTATGTGATATCTGTCAGTACCTATAATCTGGTCTTCAGTATCTACACTTTGATTGACTTGATTTTCTTCACTCACAATAAACCTCCAATACTCATACAAATGTTTAAGAAATGCAGGGAACATAACGACCAAACGCTCCCTGCTGCCATCCTATGTCAACGAAAATAGAATAAGCGGAGGGAATTACAGGAGAATGTAACCCCCTTGATGATACGAAGCTTTTAGCAAGGTTAAGAAATAACCGTTGTGCATCTTGTTACAGCTATTGTTAGTTTTCCTGTTCCGTTAGGCCAATACCTCTGTTTTTTCTCTACACTTCCATCCTAATGTAATGTTGTTAGATCGTCAACATTCTAATGTAATATTTTATAATATAAAAGGTAACATTCTAATGTAATAACTCTATGAATAAGAAAGTAAATGGGACACAAAGCAAATCACGCGGCACACGGGGAAATGAAAAGGTCGATGACGATTTCGCTGACTCCAACGAGCATTCAGGCGTTGAAAAAAGCAGCATCAAAGGAGAAGGTCAGTCAATCGGAGATGGCGGAGAGATTAATTCGGGAGAATTTAGTATCGAGTCAATCAGGAGAACCTTCTTTGGCTTCACTGGGAAAATCCTTGGAGGTCTTCTTGCAAAATCTAGAAATGATAAGCGGGTTTGGGAAGACCGATTACAGGAAGCAAGGGATTGTCTCGTCTGGTATCAAAACCTGCTAGAAAAATGTGAGAAAGAAATTTCTATAGCTGATGCTCAAATTACAGAAGTAGAGGATTTACTTTCAAAGTTAGAAAGCGAATAAAACTATCAGGAGTGCCGATCGCCTAAAAAGTGATCGGCAATTTTCATATATATATAGGAGAGAAAAAATGCAAGAAGTGTCATTACAACTGCTCAAAATTAACGTGGGCCATCAAAGTCCTTGGTTCGATGGACTTGAGAAGATTTTTCGGGACATGAAAGCCTGGCACCCAGAAGCTGACTTATTCGATTTGCTCGGTATGAAACCTCAGATGTGGGCCTGCCACTCACTCGAATTTGAATGGGGGCAATTATCCATGCTGTCCTTTTCCCGAATATATGCTCAATCTGGAAACCTTCAAACTGAAATAATTTGCTTACCTCAAGAAAAATCAAAAATTCCATCACAAGAAATATTGAAAAGTGTTGGAGATGGATTGAAAAGCCTTATCGGCCAAGACATAGAAGAGACCGTGATAGAAATAAGCGGGATAATGGAGGGAGAAATTCAAAGCAAGCCTTTCACATCTACATTTATTGCTATTGAATTAATCTGCAAAGAAGAAGGCGATCGCGTAGAGGAGGCAAGTTGAATGGCTATTGTCAGGGCAGGGGATTGGATAGTAGTTAATACAACCAAGCACAATTCCCCAAAAGTCAAACTCAAGGGAGAGAAATTTGAAGTCCTCCGCACCAATGTCGCTACTGGAGAATTGGTCATCGACACTGGTGAAATGATGGGCCAGGTAAAATTACTTTTCACAGAAGTCGGGCAAACTGTTCCCCCAAAAGTGTCAAAACCTCAAAAAAGTTCCAGCACTTTAGAATCAACTTTGGCAGGGATAAAAAACCTAATCAGTAGATATAGAGAATCAGGAGGTAAGACTGATACTTATTTTTTGGAGCAAATACTAGGGAGAGAATCTTTGGAGCAGATACTATCTAACTTATATATGTCAGCAAAGACAAGTATTTGCTCCGAAAAACCAGAGGATAGTATATGCTCCGAGAAGCCAGAGGGGACCGGAGCAAATACTATAGAAAATTTACCCCGAAATAAAGGTGGCAAACCACCAGGGAGGAGAAACAACAAACCCGCCTCTGGATGGCTAGACAAATACGAAAGTAAGAAATCTGGAGCTGCTACCTGGTATTTTTGCCGTCCTGAGTATAAACGATGCGTCAAAAAAACCAAAATCCTCAATGGTCAGAAGGCAACGGTTGAACAAATGATAAAATCAGGATATTCAGCCAGCCAAATCGAGGAGTTGATTGGTGAAGCTGTAATATTTTAGATAGCTCTTGCCAGATGCTGGATATGCTTGGATTTTGATTCATAGGACTTAGGATATCTGAGGCGAGCGATCGCCTCTTTTTCATGGCCAATATCCTCTGAATACCAATACCCGACCCCCCTACTCCCCAATCCACCCCTATATCGGCCCTTCTATAGTAAAGTAGTCCTCTTCTAGATAAAACAGGATTTAGGGGCAATAGGGCTGTGATATATATACATTCAATATTTGGGAATTTTCATTTCCATCACTTTTTGAGGTAAAGTCCGGTTTTTCTTCGTATACGATAAAAGAGGACCCCTAAAAGTTCGACCCCCAAAATTGGCAAAAATTTATCAATGAAGCGATCGCGTAAAGGCAAAGCAGCAATCTTAGAATCATGGGAAGCTGAAGCCATCTATCAAAATCTTAGCACCCCTAGAGACAAACTTATCTGGCAAATATTAAGATTTACTGGTGAAAGAATTTCAGCAGTTCTTCAACTCAGGGTTGAAAATGTCTACTATAAACCTGAAAAATCTCTAGCTTATCCTGAGATAACTTTTCCAGCAAAAACCAGGAAAAAGTCACCCGACGGAACAGCCAACACTAGACAAGTTCCCACAGTTAGACCGTTACTCCAGGAACTACAAAAATTCTCTCCGGCATGGAAAGTTGGTTGGTTATTTCCCGGCGAGAAAAATCCAAGCAAGCCAATGTGTAGGGAAATTTTTGATAGAAAGTTTCGAGCTGCTGTGGAAAAAGCAGGTTTAAAAAACAAAGGATTTTCCCTGCACTCTACCAGAAGGAGCCTAATCACTAGACTTCATCAGTCTGGTTATTCGATAGCCATGATTCAACAAATCACCGGGCATAAAAGTTTGGATGCTTTGAGAGAATATATAGATATAGATACTAAAGCTGTAAATCAGGCGATTGAAAGCATTGAATTGTGAGGATAGCAGTTATCCTACCGCGAGAAAATTTAGGTTATCCACATCCTTCCCTACAAGCTGACCTTGCTCTTGGTAGAGGCTTTTAGCTTCTCTGTAATCCTTAGCAGAACAAAGACTTTTGATTAATAGTTCGCTATAGCAAAGGTTCTCCCCTCTGATGTCACCTGAAATACTTGACTTAAAATACCATCCAGGTTCATTGGTCTTTTCAAGCAACTCACCACCAGGGATATGAACAAAAAAGAATCCATCGTTGTATCCAGTGATGACAATGCAGTGACCTAATTCAGTGAAAAAAGTGTGAATAATTACTGGTTTTCTCTTGTCGATCGATTCCTTGATTTCTGCCACACTACCTCTACAGGTAAAATTAGCAGCGACCTTGTAAGTCTCACATAACCTCTCGGTACTCTCTGGGGAGAAGTCACTCAGGCCAAACATTTCAGCTCTCTGATATATTCTATTTTGAAACTGGGAATCATCGTCACCCTTATAAATCCCCCGATACTTTAAGCACATTGCCAAGCAAGCAATAACGGAAGATGAGACAGGATTGATATTGTTAATGGCTTGGGGAAAATAGGGAACATTAAGTCGTTTCATTATTATTATGAAAATCTTGATTTGTACTGTTATTTATATTGAGTAGGTTGTTGTTTGAGGTATTTTATTCAGTCTTGGTAGCGTATTAAGGGAACTGCGAAAGCTCCCAATCCTAAAAAAAGAAGCTACAGATAAAGCAGCAAGAATCTGGGGATTTTAACCAAAACTTAGGTATTTCGCCCTTAGAGGAATCTACACTGCTAGTGTTGCACTCAAAAAAAGAAAACCTTGTTTGAAAGGTTTTCTTTGAATAATTATTGATACTTTAGTCTGGCATTCTCGATCATAATAGTGGCTTGTCGATTTATCTCGTCAAAAATAGCTTGGCAAGCAAGATTGAAATTTTCAGGGTCCTTTGATTTACTCGAAATCTCAGATAGACTTCCCATCGGAATTACAGTACCTAGCGGAGCATCAGTAGCGTCCAAGTTAAAGCTACCATCGGAGTTGATGCTCCCCGTATACCTCCCACCATGACAAATCTCTACACTGATACTAAAAATATCAAATACTGCTGCTGACGGTATTTCCATCTGTACTCTGAAAAATCTTTCAGGCTTGTTTTGAGTAATATATTGTTCTTCTGGGGTCATTTTAATCAATTCCCGTGATAATTCCGTCTACTACTGTTATTGTTTTTGTGCCAGTATTAAAGCTTCCCGTCGCTCCATTTCCCGTGTGAATTTCCCCTCCGCAATAAATATTCCCTATATTTCTGATGTTGCCATTTCCTTCGATTTGAGCAACTGGGGCGAAGCTATTGGCAAAAATAAATCCTCTATTAGTACCCGCTGAGATATTAAAGGTCATATTAAAATCAGAAAGTGTATCCAGTCGGGGAATACTACTTTGAAGTAATGCGTTTTGCAGTCGAATACTGTGGATGCCATTCACCTCTCCCCAAAAGTGGTACCCTGCGAAGCTATCGGGTGGTGCTACAAAGCGAGGTGCTAGCATATGTCCCTGTGAATGAATATTCCCCCCTCCCATCCCTATTCCCTCTAAAGTCAAAGAGCCTGTTGTACTATTGGTCGCGATGGCACCATCTGTAATCTCCAGACTAGAGAATGCGCTGTGACTATGATCCCCTCTTGCGATTGCATCCGCTCCACTCCCAAAGGGGACAATAGTATAGTTCCCATCGCCAGTCATAAAGACCGCGCCATCAGCAGCAGTCAAGCTGATCAACTTTTTAATTCTATCAGGTATCCCTCTAATGGAGTTCCATGTAGTACCTAAAACATCCACGATTGGCATTATGCAAAAGCTCCTACGATCAGCGATCCCACACCGCCCTCACTCCACGCAAACACGGGTAATCTAGAGGTGGGAAGCGTGCTATAGTACAGCTTGTTCGGAATCATTATAAAAGGTGTCCTTACGTCCAACTCCCATGTCGCAGCATCGCCTCCGAAAAATAGTCTTGTGCTGGTTTCTCCAACGTTTAAAATATAATATTCTCGATCCGAAGTCGAAACAGGCAAAACTGCCAATATGCTACTTGCATTAACCGCATCTTCCGCACCACCATCGGGTAAGTCGATATTAGTGGGAACAGAAAACCCCTCAAAACTAGGTGGAGTGTATGGTGAAGGCTCTACAGGCAAGATGTCTTGAAACGGCATAAATTAATAACCTCCTAAAGTAAATGTATTCGTTGTCTTGTCAAAATCTGTGATTATGCAAGTATCCCTGGTACCGGGAATGTAAGCTCCGAACTGCAAAACTGATTGCGCATTTCCTGGAGTAATTGAGAAAGTTCCTCCTGTTGGTGGCAGATTCGCGACCCATGACGCACTCTTAGCAAACCCGATCATCCGTTTGACTGCATCCTCTAAATACCCACTACTAACGCCCCTCATCGCTGCTACGGAAGCGATTAAGGCAGTTTGTATTTGATTGGAATCGATCAAATGGACGTGCAAGGGTTTGGCTACTCCATTTTCAAAATCAGTAAAGGCGGGGTCAACATTTACTGTGAATTCGTAAGTAACACCAGGTTGAAAACTCCTGAGATAAGCTAGTTTATACCCAGTAACCTTGGGAACTTGATCGGAATCTATGATATTTGTAAGAATATACTCCCAATCCGAATAAATGCTAGCAAATACTGTCAAGGGGATGTCCTTACCAAGTAAGTCTCCAGTCCCTACTTTCAATGCTATATCTAATGCAATCACCATTTCTTGAATAGATTTGGGTTTTACGGAATTTACAGTTATTATTATATCAGATTTCTCGCCAGAAATTGCCCATAAAACACACCCTAAACTTTCAAAACTTTTCCCATACTTCGGGTAAATTTCTAAGGCACTATTGTCTATTTTAAGGTTTTCTTTTCCATCAGGTCCTAAGTAAAGAAATACAGGATTTTCTGACTTATTATTGACAATTATTTCATAATTATTGCCCTCTGGTAAATCAATTATTTGAGTAGGGATTTTTGGTTCTAAAGTTCGTCCAAAACTTGCCCAAGTATACTTATAATCAACTTTTTTCGCAGTGGCAACCCAATCATTTTTTAACTGATTGATAGTATTTATTAAGGTATCCCAGGCTTTGATTGGTACTCCAGACATTTAATTTAAAATTAATTTATTTTCCAATTGTTTGAGAACAACAGTGTTTTTGAAGCAAGTTGTTTGTTCGGTTGCTGTTAGAAATAACGGCGATTAATTACGATAAGTAAACCGCTCCACTTATGGCAATACTATCTCCATTGTTTACTTTTTGAGTGGGGAGATTGGTGAAAGTGAAAGTGAGTTGAGCGTTATTACCTCCGGTTTCCAGGCTGTCTCTAGCAATAAATGTCTGAGTACATCCTATGAATTTATTATTCTGTTGAGGGTTGTTCAACCCGCCAAAAGTCCAAATAAATATTCGAGCGCTCGCTTTGGTTTGGGATATCAACCCAGATATTAGAGACGACTTGCTTAATAACACCTCAACTCTCGCTCATTTAGCTATGACGG
>JBFRWR010000063.1:0-7994 GCA_051439685.1 Trichodesmium sp. | reverse complement strand
TAAGTAAGTTAGTATCGTGAGTTGTAAAAATTAGTTGAGCGTTTTCAGGATTTGTTTGATTAGAGTTAAATAGCTCGATTATTGCACGAGTAATTATGGGATGTAATCTAGCATCAAGTTCATCTATTATTAAAGTTTCTCCGTTTTTTAAACTTTCCAAAATTGGTACTGCAAAAGCAAATAACTTTTTAGTTCCTTCTGATTCATTTTCTTCAAAATAAAATACTACTTGAGATACAATTTCACCTTTGGAGTCATACTTTTTATGAACTGTTTGAATTTCATCAGTTTGCGCTCCTGCATCAAGCATAAATTTTCTAAATTCTTCTGAATAAATTTGAGGAAATTCTTCTGGTAAAACATTTTTTGTATCAATTTTAATATCATCAATACCTAAGTCCCATTTTCTAATCAATTGAATAATTTCATTTTTATATTTACTGTCTTCAAAATATTCAACTGTGACTTTTTCGTAAAGTTTGCTATGTAATCCTGAAATTATATTAAAATCCATAAACCACCGGAAAATATTTGTAGAAATTTTGCCGTTAAATTGAGCATTTACAGAAAGAAAAAGTGCATTGTTTCTCGTCTTATCAGCAATTAATTGTCCTTCTTTAAAAACCTTAGTCATCTCGATACCATTTTTATCCCGTTCAAATAACTTACTTTCTCTCACTTTTGGCACATAATATAACCATTCAGAAACTACCTGTTTTTCATCCACTTCAAAACCATATCTATATAATTTCTCTTCTAAAATAAAGACAATTTCAAAAAAAGAAGGTTTTGCCTCTGTCTCCGTACTTAATCTAAATTCTTCTACATTAATAGCATCTTCTATCTGAGTTTCTTTTGATGAATTAAGCACAAACCAACGCATAAAAGCAATTGCTGTAATCAAATTACTTTTCCCACTAGCATTAGCACCATAAACAGCAACACTTTTGAGTAAACTTAATTCTTCATCAACCTGAAAAACATTATTTTCGTCAACACTTTTATTATCGTCAGTAACATTTGTTGCCACCATACTCAAAGTGACAGTTTCTTTAAATGATAAATAGTTACCAACACTGAATTCAATCAGCATAAAATTTTTAATAATAGCTAAAGTGGTATCGGTTTGATATCATCTAGATGAACCACACATTCGAACCAAAAACCTTGTAAGGGCAATTTATGAATTGCCCCTACTCAAATAAAAACTCCTATAAGAGTCAAGAGATAGGTATTGTTAAAAAATCTCTTCTGAAACTAGATCGCCTCCATATTACTCTCCCCAGTCCGAATTCTCACAATTTTATCTACGGAAGATATGAAAATCTTACCATCACCAATCTCACCTGTACGAG
The DNA here is from genome assembly GCA_051439685.1 of Trichodesmium sp. Classification (GTDB taxonomy): domain Bacteria; phylum Cyanobacteriota; class Cyanobacteriia; order Cyanobacteriales; family Microcoleaceae; genus Trichodesmium. The sequence goes on along the minus strand of JBFRWR010000063.1, from coordinate 6,639 downwards.
AAGCACTAATAATCTTGTCAACAACCATATCTAACTGGTCATCCTCAACTACGATCTCAACCTTAAGCTTCTGCAAAAACTCAACCGTATACTCAGAACCCCGATATCTTTCAGTTTGCCCTTTCTGACGCCCAAATCCTCTGACTTCAGAAACAGTCATACCGACAATACCAGCATTAACTAGAGCAATTTTGACCTCATCTAATTTAAAAGGCCGAATAATAGCTTCTATCTTTTTCAAGTTATTCACTCCTTACACTAAAATTTAAGTTTATCCACCTATACAGGATGCCATCTTTTGATATCACTGCCAAGTGGACATTGTTTGTTAAGAAAAATACATTTATTTTGCAACTTTTTTAGTAGAGTGACAAAATATTAAAAAATACCCAAGAAAACTCTACTTTTAGAGAATCTTAAAGTTTTCTAGAAATTATCCAAAAATAACCTCCTACTACATCATATTTTTTATTAAAATTATAGGTTTAATTATAAATAGTATTGAGAGAGGAATTACCTGATGCAGTTACAAACTAAAGTTACCCTCCAGCGAGCCACTGGCGCCTTTGCCTTAATGGATAGTCTGAAACGTCATGGGGTCAAACATATATTTGGCTATCCTGGCGGTGCAATTTTGCCAATTTACGATGAACTCTACCGCTCAGAAGCAGCAGGAGATGTAGAACACATTTTGGTGAGGCACGAACAAGGTGCTGCCCATGCTGCTGATGGATATGCTCGGGCTACTGGTAAAGTAGGTGTCTGTTTTGCTACATCAGGTCCAGGAGCAACAAACCTAGTAACAGGGATTGCTACGGCTCATATGGACTCAATTCCGATGGTGGTTATTACAGGCCAAGTAGGCCGACCAATGATTGGGACTGATGCCTTCCAAGAAACAGACATTTATGGTATTACCTTACCTATAGTTAAACATTCCTATGTTGTCCGAGACCCAAGGGATATGGCCAGAATTGTGGCGGAAGCATTCCATATTGCTAGTACAGGTCGTCCAGGCCCAGTCTTGATTGATATTCCTAAAGATGTAGGATTAGAGGAATTTGACTACCAACCAGTGGAACCCGCTTCTATCAAACTACCTGGATACCGTCCTACTGTTAAAGGTAATCCACGTCAGATTAACCAAGCAGTGGTTTTGATGCGAGAAGCTCGTCGGCCTTTATTGTATATTGGTGGTGGTGCAATTTCTGCGGATGCTCATGGAGAGATTCAAGAATTAGCAGAACATTTTAATATTCCTGTAACTACTACTTTGATGGGTAAAGGTGCTTTTGATGAACATCATCACCTATCTGTAGGAATGTTAGGAATGCACGGTACTGCTTATGCTAATTTTGCGGTGAGTGAGTGTGACTTATTAATTGCTGTTGGTGCCCGTTTTGATGACCGAGTAACAGGAAAGTTAGATTTATTTGCTTGTCACGCTAAAGTAATTCATATTGATATTGATCCAGCAGAGGTAGGTAAAAATCGGACTCCTGATGTGCCGATCGTTGGAGATGTACGTCAAGTATTGCTTGATTTACTACGTCGTTGTCGCGAGACTGGCGATCCGGCTAATTCTTATCAAACTAAACCTTGGTTAGAAAAAATAAATCGCTGGAAACAAGATTATCCTTTAGTTGCCCCTCAATATCCAGATAGTATGTCCCCCCAAGAGGTAATTGATGAAATTGGGAAAATGGCTCCAGATGCTTACTATACTACTGATGTTGGTCAACACCAAATGTGGGCTGCTCAATTCTTGAAAAATGGCCCTCGGCAGTGGATTTCTAGTGCTGGTTTGGGCACAATGGGTTATGGGATGCCTGCTGCTATGGGCGCTAAGGTAGGAATGGCAAACCGAGAGGTAATTTGTATTGCTGGTGATGCTAGTATTCAGATGAATATTCAGGAGTTGGGGACTCTGGCGCATTATGGCATAAATGTTAAAACTGTGATTATTAATAATGGTTGGCAGGGTATGGTGCGTCAGTGGCAACAGGCGTTTTTTGGTGAGCGTTATTCTTCATCTAATATGGAAGTAGGAATGCCTAATTTTGTCATGTTGGCTCAAGCTTATGGGGTGAAAGGGATGATGATTTCTCGCCGGGATGAGCTGAAGGAGGCGATCGCTGAAATGTTAGCTTATGATGGTCCTGTGTTGATGGATGCTCGTGTAACTAAGGATGAAAATTGTTATCCGATGGTGGCACCTGGTAAGAGTAATGCTCAAATGGTAGGATTACCTATTCGGAAACAGCTTGAGCAAGCGGTGGAGTTAATTACTTGTAGCAACTGTGGTGCTCAAAATGTTGCTAATCATAATTTCTGCCCTGAATGTGGCGCTAAGTTGTAATTCATCAATGGATAATGGATAATTAGGGTTTGCGCTCAAAAGTATTATGGGTGAGGGTAGGAGGCAGGAGACAGGAGACAGGAGACAGGAGACAGGAGACAGGATAAAAGGAAATGAGCAAGGAGGTAGGAGTCAGAATTGTAAGAATGATTTTTCTGCCCAACTCTTGCCTAAATACCCTCTTTTTTGAGCGTGAAGAGCTGAAAACCAGGCACTTTTTTCGACCCAAAAAAGGCACTTACTTTTATTTGTAAATACTTTTGGATTTAATCAGCAAGCCCTAATTATTTTTGTTTTTGGCTGTCGCCAATATGGAAAGCGGAGCATTCCGTCAAAAAAACTTTCTGCAATTATTAATTATTAATTATTAATTATTAATTATTATGAGAGGCTTGAAACCGGATTGATTACTTATCAATTATCAATTATCTATAGGTAAGGTGAATGTAGGAGTAAATCTACAAAATTACCCATGCTAATAGTAATAATTAGTGTGGGTTTTTATAACTATACTTATTGCAGAAGTCAGGGAATAGGGAATAGGGAGATAGTATTTTTTCTTTCATATCTTGAATTAATTTAATTAAAAATTTTGCAAGAGGTCTACTCTTATTTTTATACTAAATTCTGCTAAGATATAGCAATCCTATTTGAGTCCTGTACAAAATTTTAATGGCTTTTAGGGAAAAGGGAACAGGGAGTAGGGAAGAGTTTAAGTTTTCTTATTTACTTTTTGATTACTCGCAACTTATTTAGCATTGCTATAGCTATGTTTTTCATTTTAAATTAAACTTTATATCAAGTCTCATTAATTAGCCATAATAAAAATGTTCTGATCTCAAGCGCGAGAATATGAGTGTAAATTTCCTTATGCTCCCTACTCCCTACTCCCTACTCCTTAAATTTTTTATTGTGGTTATTTACAGAAACATGATATTAGACATTTATTTAAGAGGAGAAAAAAATGGCAATTGATGATGATTTTTTGTATCCTCGCAGTCGCTATTATGGTGATTTTACTCCAGAAAATTTATTATTTAATGCTAACCTACAAGAATTTACTCAAAAAGTTAGTTTGATTTGTGGCTTAGAAACTGGTGGTAAAATTTCTGCTGAGGAAGCTTATTATCAAATTAAACATCTGTGGAAAGAGTTGAAAAAGTCTAAGAAAAATTTAGGTATTGGTGAAGATTCCGATCATGGTTAAGTTGAAAATATTTGAAACTAAGAATAGAAGACATAAGTTTTGTTCAAAATTAGCATTAGTTTAATATTAACACTGTTAATTTATAGGAAATAGCCAAGGGAGCTGAGAGGTGTTGATTAATGGATAATGGATCATGGACAGGTGAACAATGAATAGTGGTAATTGGGCTGGTTCAATAATTAATAATTAATAATTAATAATTAATAATTACCTCTTCTTATAAAGAAGAGGATTGGCTAAAAGGAATTTTTTTTCTTTTTTCTCCATGAATGGAGAGGCTTTCTACCTTAATTTTCCGGTAAAAAAAAACTCTCTTTAATTATCAATTATCCATTATCCATGATTAGGAGCGGCTTTCTACCTTTATTTTGCGGTAAGTAACTATATTAAGAAACTTTAATCTACCAAAGTATAATTGATATAATATTATTTAGTCAAGAGATAGAGAAAAAATTAAATATTTTTGATAAATCTTTCAATCTTAATTAATAACTTCAGTAAAATTACTCAGGGAAATACTTACAATGAAAAAGTCAGATTTTATTTATCCAAAAAGTTCGTATTACGGCAAAGGAACTCCAGAAAATATAGAGTTTAATAAAAAATTACAAGATTATTCTCAAAAATTAAGTTATATAAGTGCTTTTCAAACAGCAGGGAAAATTTCCGCAATAGCAGCTTATAAACAAGCAGAAAAATTATGGCAAGAGCTGGAACAAACTAAAAAACAGTTAGACTGCAAAAAAACAACTCAACTATAGCAAGAATTTATAGCTAGCTATATCAATTTTTTTAGCTTTTGAGTTGCAGAAGTTTTCAAGTTGATCGGGTACTAAAGTTTTATGTTTTTAGACAATCGGGAAAAGAGGAAAGGTAAACAGATAATCTATCAAGATTAGAGATTACTTTTAAACTCTAACTTACTATCCTGAAATTTCCCTATAAGATAATTTCTACCGTAAGGGAAAATGGTTATTTTTCCTGGCAAGATTAACTCTGATTACTAACTACTAAGTTCTACTAATGCTACCAGATTTAAGATTACTAACTAGATCGCCAATTCCATGTAATAAACATAAAAATTAACTAATTGGCGATCGCCCTAAGAAAAAAAATTAAGATAAAATTACTAACTTTCAAATACTAATTCCATCCTATCTCCTCTAAATCTTGTCATTCCATATTCAATAATTTTGCCATCCTGATCTACATTTATGGACTCTGCTAAAAGAATAGGATGATTGAGAGGAACTTCCAAAATAGAAGCATCTGAAGACTCAACAATCCGAGCATAAACATGAGTTTGATAACGAATATGGTCACAATTATATAGTTCCTTTAAAAATTGAGAAATAGAACCTTTTTCTTGTAAAAATTCGATTCCTTTTTGCTCTACAATTTCTGGAAAACGAAATAAAGGAAAATAACTACTATTAATACTTAGAGTTTGGTTATCTGCAAAACCTAAACGTTCAACTAAAGCGACAGCATCACCTATTTCAAGTTCTAATTTATTAGCAATATTCACATCAGCAGTTATTTCAACTACTTGTAATAATTTAAAATAAGATTTGTGACCTTGACCTCTGAGATTTTGATTGTAGCGAACTCTTTTACCTATCAGATATTTAATCGGTTTACCGACAACAAATGTGCCTTTACCTTGAGCGACTTTGAGTATTCCTTCATGTTTCAACACAGCGATCGCTCGACGCAAAGTATGACGGTTGACCTGAAAGTATTCACTTAGTTCAGATTCAGATGGTAATTTGTCACCTACTTGATAAATTCCTTGATTAATATTGTGGCGTAACTCTTCAGCAATTTGATTATAAATTGTTAAATTTTCACGGGTCATAGCATCTTTTTTTCAGTTTGTATATTTTATAGTTTTTTTGATAAATTAAAAAACTATAGTAATATTTTTTTGTACCATTTATCAATTATTTTTGCTAGAAAATAAATTTTTTTTTGATATTCTAGTATTTTTACTCAAAGTCAATAAAACTTTTTTACTTAGCTTATGTATCATATTTTGTTAAATACAATATGACATAGATCACAACCTGCCAGTGATTTATATAAAAACTTATAGGTTTGAGAATTGAGCTTAATATCATGTTCCATGGAATAACTGTAATAAAATATTTATCAAAATTCAGAGGTACATTGAATAAAACCTATCTAGATTAAGGCTAATTAATGTTGCTTGATCTAACGGAAACAGGGGCAGAAGTTACCTGAGAATTTTGAGACAAATCAAGTATCTTAAAAATACCTAAATATATTTATATATGCAGGAAAAACTTGTACTCTAGTTAATAGAACTGAATACCAAGATTATGAACATTCAAACCAAAAAACGTCAGGAATGGATGGCAACTTTAGCTAAGGCTGATATTAACCAATTAGAAAAAAAAGTAGTAGAAATAGGTACTTTACCTGAATACGAATTTATTAGGCCACCAGAAATAGGTCTAACAATGATCAGAGGTCGCGCTGGAGGTAAGGGTCAAGTATTTAATCTAGGGGAGATGACTATTACTCGCTGTGCAGTCAAGATGGGAGAAGTTATTGGTTTTGGTTATGTAGCAGGACGTTCTCATCGTCATGCGGAGCTTGCAGCATTATGTGATGGTTTAATGCAACTTCCTGAATGGAGTGATATTGTTAAGTCTGTAGTTATTGAGTTTCTTGCAGCAGAAGCAAACCGGAAAAAAGAACTTCAACATCTACAAACAGAGGCAACAAAAGTTAATTTTTTCACTTTAGCTAGAGGGGATTAAAAAAAGTTTGAATGTATATTTGGTAGTCCTCCATAGTAATGGTAAATAGTAGAGACGTTTTGCTGGCGCAACATTAAACGCATTTTTGATGCAACGTCCCTACAGGGAGCAAGATGCTCCCACTAGCGTGTCTCGCAATACCGTTTCACGAAAGTCAGAATAATTAGGGTTTGCTGAAAAAGTCTTATGGCTGAGGGTAGGAGTCAGGAGACAGGAGACAGGAGACAGGAGGAGTAAGGAATTTATCGGAGGCAGGAGGAAGAGTTATACCTTGATTTTTCAGCCAT
>JBFRWR010000062.1:0-11202 GCA_051439685.1 Trichodesmium sp. | reverse complement strand
ATCAAGTTTCTAATAAGAATATTATAGGATTTAAGTAGGCGATGGAAAACATACAGAAAAAGACTGAAAAAATATGGAACACGATTAATAAATTAATGCCAATAGCTATTGTAATTAGTCGTGCAGTTGATGGTGTGATTCTCTCCCATAACCCATTATTTGGACAGACATTTGGCCTTCCTCAGCAAAAATTAATTGGTCGATTAATATCCACTTTTTACTCTAATCCTGAAGAGTATGAATTGTTAGTGACAAATTTGGATCAAGAAACAATGGTATCCAGTCGTGAAGTGTGTATAAAAAAAGATAATTATACATTATTTAAGGCAAAAGTATCAATGTTTTCTATAAGATTTAATGAAGAGCCTGCCATCGTCTCCCTTTTCGATATTTCCCAAGATACATTTACTCAACCATCACCAGAAATACAAGCTTTAACCTTTGAGCATCTCTACGATGCCGTAATACTGACAGATACAGAAGGTCGGATCATTGACTGGAACCCAGCAGCAACGAGAATTTTCGGTTACAGTAAAACTGAAGTATTGGGCGAGACTCCAGCTATTTTACACAAACCAGAAGTAGCCTCTGTGTTAACACAGCAAATAACTGAGCAGATAGAAGAAAAGGGTGAGTGGATAGGAGAAATTAATTTCATTCGCAAAGATGGCAGTGAGGGTTTTTGTGCCACAAGAGTTGTGGCAATGCTGGATACATCTAATCAGATTATTGGCACTATAAGAGTTAACCGAGATATAACCGAAGAAAAGCGAGTGAAAGCTAACGAGCAAAAACTGTTAGATTCTCTCAAATATCGTGAACATCTACAAGAGTCTATAACATTATTAGGGCAAGAAGTTCTGACAATATCAGATATTTATCAATTTATTGATACAGTCGTGAGCATCGTTGCCCAAACTTTAAAGATAAAGTTTATTAAAGTGCTAGAATTGTTACCTGGTAACAATGCTTTTCTTTTGTGTGGGGGGATAGGTTGGGCAGAAAATTTAGTTGGTAAAGCTACAGTTAGTGCTAGGGAAAAATCTCAAGCTGGTTATACTTTGCTAGTAGATGAGCCAGTTATTGTTAAAGATTTGTTTGTGGAAACTCGCTTTTCTGGTTCCCCTCTGCTACATAATCACAGAATAGTTAGTGGGATGAGTGTTGTCATACCTCGTTTAGGAAAGCAAAAATCTCAAGCAAATAATTCCGAACCATACCCTAAAGCTTGGGGAATCTTAGGAATTCACAGTCGCGAATACCGAGATTTTACCCAGGATGAAATTTATTTTCTGCAAGCGGTCGCTAATATTCTAGCTACTGCTATTGAGCTTGACGCGAATGAGGAACAACAGCAAGTAATGAAGCGGGCTATTGATAGTAGTAGCAATGGTATAGTTATTACTGATGCTAATGAGCCAGATAATCCTATTGTTTATGTGAATCCTGGTTTTGAAAGGATTACCGGTTATTCGCCTGAAGAAGTAATAGGGAAAAATTGTAGATTTTTACAAGGAAAGCGAAGAAATCAGCCAGCAATTAGTCAGATGAGAAATGCAATTTTACATGGTCAAGAATCTCATGTGATTTTGCAAAATGTGAGGAAGGATGGCAGAGAATTTTGGAATGAATTATTTATTGCACCAGTTTATAACTCTCAACACCATTTAACACATTTTATTGGTATTCAAACAGATATTACAGAAAGATTTCATTGGGAAGCGGAATTATTTCTGAAGTCTGAGGCTTTGGAAAATTTTAGTTCCAGCTTAAAACGATTACATAAAATTGTTACTTGTAATTATGATAATATAGAAAAACTTTTTACTGATTATCTTCAAGCTGGCTGTAAAATTTTTGGTACAGAAACAGGATTTATTACTCAAGTAAAAGGGGAATTATTAGTCATTCAAGCTGTGCAATCAAAATCTGATGACGTTGCTCCTGGAAAAGAATTTAATTTAACCGAAACTTTATGTCACAAAGTAGTGAAAGAACAAGGAACTATTTATAGTTCTAATTTAGATATCTCGGAAGCAAAAAGTATGCCGAGCAAATTATATATCGGTACTCCAATATTCATCAATAATCAAATTTATGGTACTTTATGTTTTTCATCTCCTGAACCAAGAACAAAAGAATTTGAGTCCCATGAACCAGAAATTATAGAGTTAATGGCTCAAGGAATAGGAAAATTTATCGCAGCTCACCAAATGGAGTTGGAACGCCACCAAGCAGAGGTAGCACTTAGAGAAAGTGAAGAACGTTATCGTCGTTTGGTAGAGCATTCACCCGAAGCGATCGCTGTTAGTTGTCGGGAACAATTTGTTTATATCAATTCTGCTGGAGCTAAGTTACTTGGGGCAAACTCCCCTGATCAAATTATTGGTGAATTGCTCTGGAGATTCATTCATCCTGACTATATAAAAATAGAGAAAAAACGACTTCAACTTGTTGAACAAGAAAAAACACAAACACACTTAGAAGAAGAAAAGTTGGTTAGACTTGATCGGAAAATTATAGATGTTGAAATCACTGGCATACCTTATACTTATAATGGGCACCCAGCAATACAAATGATTATTAGAGATATCAGCGAACGCAAGCAAGCTGAGAACAAACTACTCTATGAAGCACTTCACGATGCACTAACAGGTTTACCAAACCGCTCTTTATTTTTCGACCGACTAGAACAAGCATTACGTCGCTCTAGACAATATCCAGATTATGAATTTGCTGTTCTCTTTCTAGATTTAGATCGGTTTAAAGTAATCAATGACAGCTTAGGACACATTATCGGAGATGAAATGTTAATAGCAACCAGTAAGCGATTACAGAATTGTATTAAAGATTCAGATACTCTAGCAAGATTGGGTGGAGACGAGTTCACAATATTATTAGAGTATCCACCCGATATTACCCATGCTACTAGAGTAGCTCAAAACATAAATACAGAACTCAGCAAACCTATACATATTAGAGGACATCAAGTATTCACTACAGCTAGTATTGGCATTGTTCACAGTCGCGGAATTTTAGACAAAAATCTGAATGGAAATAATCCGCATCTTTGCCCCATTTACAATAAACCAGAAGACTTGCTACGAGATGCAGATATTGCCATGTATCGAGCTAAAGCTTTAGGTAAGGCAAGATATGAAGTGTTTAATTTGACAATGCACAACCAAGCGATCTCTTTACTAGAGCTAGAAAACGATCTGCGACGAGCAGTAGAAATGATTAAAAATGAACCAGAACATTCTCAATTTCGCTTAAATTATCAGCCTATTATCTGTTTATCTACAGGTAAAATTAGTGGTTTTGAAGCCTTGATTCGCTGGCATCATCCAACTAAAGGCTTAATTTCTCCAGGCAAATTTATTCCCCTAGCCGAAGAAACAAGTTTAATTATCCCTCTAGGAATGTGGATATTACGCGCTGCTTGTCATCAATTAACTATTTGGCAGCAAGAATTTAACTGTCAAAAACAAACAGATAATTATAAATTTGTAGAAAATAATAATCAAGATATTTCCTTTATATCTAATTCTTTAACTCAGACAAATAATGGTAATGGTGAATGTCATATGACTTGCTCATTATATAATAGTTGTCTGTTTCCTATTGAAAATTTAACAATGAGTGTTAATCTTTCGAGTAAGCAACTTTCACAACTAAGATTAGAAGAAGAAATTGCAGATATTTTACAAGAAACAGGTTGTCAACCTAATTCTTTGAAGTTAGAAATTACAGAAACTGTAATTATGGAAAATGTTAGTTTAGCAACTCAAGTATTAAATAACTTGAAAAATAGCAATCTTAAATTATCAATAGATGACTTTGGTACGGGTTATTCTTCTTTAAGTTATTTACACCAGTTTCCGATTAATACTCTGAAAATTGACCGTTCTTTTGTGAGTAGATTAGACTCGGATAAAACTGGTCAGTCATTACAAATTGTTAGTGCTATTATTGCATTAGCTCATAATTTAGGTTTAGAAGTAATTGCAGAAGGAATAGAAACTAAAGAGCAAATGCAACAACTTCAGCAACTTGATTGTGACAAGGCACAAGGATATTTGTTCTCAAAACCATTAGATAGTCAAAAAGCAACGGAACTACTTTATAATTTTAATTATGAAGTCTAAATTTTAATCAAAAAAGGCATTGGTGAATGATTCTATGATTTTTAGTAGTTAGTAGTCAGTAAACTTTTCCAGAAAAGAGGGAGTAGGGGCAATTTATTAATTATATTCTGGTTATATCAAGTAACATTAATTAACCGCAATGTAGGGACTTTGCATGCAACGTCCCTACGAAGTTGGAGAAAGATTTTTTATTACAGTTATTTAATGAGACATGATATTAATCAATAAAGTTGATATTATATGAAATTCGGTTGAATAATTACTATATAGTTAGGAGTGTGGGGGGTGTACGGAGTGTGGAGAGTGTGGGAATATTCAATATTAAAGTCTAGTTATGAACATATATTATATAACCAGATTTTATGTAATATAGAACCCCTAAGCGGCTCTATAAAATTAGCTGGAGAGATCGGGGGACGGGGATATGGGGATATGGGGAGATGGGGAGATGGGGAGATTGGGGCTATTTTTATACTTTTTTCCCTATTCTATTTCACCGAAATTCTGACTCCTGATTCCGCGCCTCCGGGCCTCCGCGCCTCCTGTCTCCTGTCTCCTGTCTCCTGTCTCCTGTCTCCTGTCTCCTAATCCTCACTTTTGCAAAGATACTGTTAGGGGTTCTATATAGCAATCCGCCCATAGGTGGTGACAAATCAAAAAGTAGATAAAAAAGTTGAAACTCTCGCCTGTTCCCTGTTCCCTTTTACCTAAAATCGGCAAGGTTTTTAGGCACAAATAAAATAGGATTTCTATATATATAACCCACATTCCGCACGTCAATTTGTAACATTGAAAGTAGTATAAAAAAAACGGTGGGTTGGTAGGTATTTATACTATATATATCCTACATTTGACCTTTCTCAGGAGTCAGACGAGCGGGAAATATTAAGCATAAATACTCAATTACTTACTCCTCTTGACCACTATAATTGTCTCCTGTCTCCTGTCTCCTGTCTCCTGTCTCCTATTTTTGATACTACATTTTGTCGTGCGGAATGTAGGGTATAAGTTACATAGTTGCTTCATAAATTTAATAGTTAATCAGGTTTGATATGCAAAAATTGCTGTCAATTTGATGACAGTAAATGTCAATGTAAAATTTGGTATTGATGAGAGAATCATAATTTCTAATTTTAAAACTTTTCAATTCATATTAATTTATTTTTCCAAGATAAAAAACACAAAATATTAAAATTATAGTTCTGATAAATCTGGTAAAATTTTAAAGTCTTCAACTAATATTTTGGTTATATTTGGTGGATGAAAAAGCTTCTCAAACCAATGCCAACTACAATTAATAAAAACAAGATAACCGATGAAAATTCTAGTTGTAGAAGACGATCAACTTGTCGCTGAAGCTTTAGCTGATGCCTTAACTGAACAATTGTTTGTAGTTGATATAGTTACAGATAGTCAAGCAGGTTTGGACAAAGCTCAAGTCGATGATTATGATTTAATTTTATTAGATGTAATGCCACCAAAATTAGATGCTATTACTCTATGTCAGAAGTTGCGTTTTATTAAAAAAAACATTCCTATTTTACTTTTAACAGTTTGCGAAAATAGGGTAAATAAGAGACAAAGTTTAGATGCTGAAGATGAAGATTATCTAGTTAAACCATTTAATCTAGAAAAACTTTTAGGGATAATACAAGCGTTATTACGAAGAGAAAATAAGTGTGCTTATATTATCAAAAAATGGGCTGGTTTATGTTTAAATCCTCAAAGCTGTGAAGTTACTTACAATCAAAAACAGTTAAATCTTACTCCAAAAGAGTATGAAATACTAAATCTACTAATAAATAATCCTCAAAGAGTATTTAATTGTAGTGTAATTTTAGATAAGGTTTGGAATTTGGGAGAGACCCCCACAGAAGATACTGTTAGGGCGCATATTAAAGGTTTAAGACACAAGTTAAAATCAGTCGGCGCTCCTACGGATTTAATTGAAACTGTTTATGGTTTGGGTTATCGTCTGAAATAAGAAAATTATAATTTCTCTTACGATTTAGAGGTAATTATCCATTATTCATTATCAATCAGGACTTAGGCAAAATATGAAAATATACACCATCTGTAGGGGAAATTGGCCGATAGCCCCTACTAGATATAGCGGTTATGCGTAAGTCCTGTCAATTAATAAACTTTGCCTAAATATATTTGACAAAAAAAGTTATTTGTGGTATATAAAAATAAAAAAAATATTAAGATTGAAAAAATTATGACTTTGATCTCCGAAAATTACTTAGAAAAATCACAATCTGAGATAAAGTAAAAAATATCTATTTTGTAAAGTTAAACTGTAGCCTATCAATGTCAGACTGGGAATTTTTGCTACAGAAAGAGGGGGATCAAAGCTGGCTACCTTTAGAATCAGCCGATGTGGAAATTCTCGAAGGTCGCTATCGGATTGTGGCTAATACCCATATAGCGAATACAGAAGTCCAGATTAGGATTATTCATAATTCTACTGAAGAAATTCCACCTGTAAGGCGAGCCCATAAACGTTCTAGCCACACCCACTCTCAAGGTCTTATATCTATTATCCCTTTTACCCGCCTCAAACCTGGTAAATGGGAATTTCATTGTCAAGCTAAACTCAGCACATCAACAGACCAACATATTGTTCATCTAGAGGTATTGCCCACCGATTACGATACTCCAGATTTTGGACAACAATTAGAGGAACAAAGTCAGGAATTATATGCTGTAGGAGATTCTGGCCTTCATTCCCATGATTTGATTAATAATGAACATCAATCTTTTTTTTCTAGTCAAATAGATACAAATCAAGAGCAATTTGAATCAGATGAAATAGAATTATTAGATGCTCAGATTCAAGACGAATCAGAATCATTAGAGGAATCAAAGACTATCGAAAATGTTACTGATTTACTAGATAGTGATGAGCAAAGTCAGGAAAATCTTACAAGTCAAAATCAAGAATTTAAAGATACAGAAAATCAATTAAAAAAACTTACTGAAACTCTTATAAAAAATTCATTAATACTAGAAAAAACTAATCAAACACAAAACCAAGAAATAGAACTTGAGGGTACTAAAGAACTTGATACTAGAGATAATCAATCAAGTACAAATTATCCCTTAGAATTAATCTTAGATAGAGCATCTTACATTGTTGAACCAGGATCGGGATTAATTATATCTGGGCAGATAATTATTGATGAGCAAAATCAGCAAAGTGAATCTATTGAAGGTGTTAATCAACTTAGCTTAGGGAATGACTTAACAAACAAAGATTTGGCTATTACAGAATATAATACTCCGGTAGTTAATGGTAACTTAAACATTTGTTTGCGTAATCCTCAAACTTCAGAAATTTTAGTAGAAGTAGAGCAAACTCTACCAGAGCAAACTCCACCTATTATATTTGCTTGTACAATTAATGTGCCAGAAAATATTAAAACTCGTCTAATATTAGGAGAAATTATTCTGACAGATGGTACAAACATTCTAGCCAATCAATCCTTCACCATTACAGCTCCACTTGAGAATTTGTTAGCAGTGATCGATCATGATTTTGTCGAAGATGAACATCAAGGAATTACTGAGAAAACAACTTTGGCAAGAAGTAGATCGGAGCAAAAACCCCCTTCTTTTCAAGAATTGGTAGAAAAAATAAATGAGACTCAAGTAGAAGAGCAAGCAAATCAAGAACAACCTTTGCCACCACAAATATATCAACCTGTTACAAATGAATTGAATGCTGAATCATTAACATTACCAACTTTTGGCAACCCATTACCGGATAATCTGGGAAAAAATGCTCAGATCAATGATTTGTTGGCAAAATCAACTTCTGCTAACGACACAGAGAAAAATGATGATGTTTGGCAAGATGTAGAGCAGTCTGAAGAAAAAACGATTTTAGCATCAGACACACAAGAGTCAGAGTCAGAAACTGTTAATCTAGAAGAAGCAGCTAATACAAAGCAAAACCTTGTACCTTTTCCCACACAATATACTACTGAAAACAAGGCGTTTAAGGATTTAAACTTAGAAGATAGATTCTTTTCGCGATTAAATTCCTTAATTAATGATACTGAGTTATTGCAATGGATGAAGGCTTCTTCTGTGCCACCAACTGAGGCAACTGAACAAAGTATAGATGAGCAGAAAAACCAAATAGAGAAATTTCAGGATAATGATTCTATTGTCATTGTTGATGATGAAGAACTTGCTAGTGACAATAATGATGTAATTGACTGGGAAGCGCGAGAATTTGTGGTAGAAGATGAAGAACAACCAGCAGAAACTTTGTCAAATCAAAATGAACAATGGGATTTAGGTTTAGGTAATCTTGATCAACAGCAGGAGCAACCAATTTCTACACAACCTTATGTTTTGCCAGATGAACAACCAGTTCCAGTTCCCCACCTAGAAGTTCTAGGGAAAGATGTCATTGCTGGGCGAACAACAAAAGTTAGGGTACAGTTACCAGAGGGTTTACCTCGTATTTATGTGAAGATTTGGGTTTACGATCGCCAAGCTCAAACAATAGTAGCAGGTCCCCGTTGGTTAACTGATTTTATTCCAAATGGAACGGGGGAAATAGAAGTAATTACAGAATTGGATATTGCTTATGGTTGTTTGGAAATTAAGTTTGAGGCGATCGCTGCGGAAGTGCAAACTAACCGCGAGAGTCACAAAGCAGTTATTGAACGTTTGGTACTTCCTCCACCTCCACCAAAGTTGCCTTTTGATGATTTGAGTTAGACTGAATTTCTAAGTTGGTTCTTGGACAAGACCAATTTGTAGCTACTAAAGCAGGCCAACCTTTCTTTAAAGCCTCAATACAAATAGTATGAACTGTTAGTTGACAGTCTAACATTTCCACACCTTCTTTTTGAGCCTGCTTCTTACTAATTTTTAGTATAGAATCATCACTAAACTCATAGGTTTTATGACATTGAAGACAGACTAAATGATGATGTTTACGAAGGTTAGGTGCGTTTATCTCATAATGTTTATGTCCTTCTGCTAATTCTAGTTCCCGCAAAATACCTACTTTTGTCAACAAATGTAGTGTTCGATAGACGGTAGATAGACTAATTTGTTCCTGTTGATGTACTAATAGATGATATATTTCTTCTGCACTTAAGTGTTTGCCTTGAGGTAAACGTTGAAAAACTTCTAGGATAGTCTCCCTTTGGGGAGTTAAACGCCAACCTCTTTGGTTCAGTTCAGACTTAAGTGAATCATGGTTATAGAATCCCATATTTAGAATTTAGAATTTAGAATTTAGAATTTGGAATTTGGAATTTAGAAATGTTCTAACCTTTTCTTTGATTCCTATACCTATCATATAGAAAATATATACTTATTGAAATATTTTTGCAAGAGGTAAATCAGGGCAAATCAAAACTTAAAATAAAAATTTTATATCATACTACTAGCAATACTTTTTGTCTACTTAACTGTCAGTCTATATTACTCTTTTTTTTGGGAAAAATCTGCTACCTCAATACCATTTTTTGATGAAACTGCACTATTAGGAGAAGTCGAGTTGATTTATTTCCATCCAATATTTAGAGCAGTTTTCATAAGTAGACGACAGTAGGAGCGTTCCATTGAACATCCCTACAAAGTTTTGATTGTGACGTGAAGTCTCATCTATCTGAAAAGCGCTGTACGGTACCTTAGCGATCAACCAGACTCTTAAGCATAAAACTACTTCATAAATTTAGAATCGTTTTATAAGTTTCTCAATCTAAGAAATTGTCGTAAATATAGCATTTCTCATAAAGATGAGGTACAGTTACGATCCCCCTAAATCCCCCTTTTCAAGGGGGACTTTGAAGACTCCCCCCTTTTTAAGGGGGGCAGGGGGGGATCTAAAACTGTATCTCACAAATTTGAGAAACGCTATATTTATTATTTAAGCATGGAATTAATTTATATTGAAAATCTTCTAAATTATCAGATTAATATAACCATACAAAACCTACAGAAATGATAACTAATATTACATTTTTTCCAAATACCAAATAATGCTTTAATAATATACTTGGAATCAAGCCACCTATTTTACAGAAGTTAGAAGTCAGAAGTCAGAAGCATAGAGCTTTTGAAATGGCTTAAGCTCTTAGCTAAGGATTTCTTGTAAAAACTGGGTTTCTTTGCGTAAGTCCTAAATTAATCAGATTTTGGCTAAAAAATCCGATCAAAATATCTATCATCAATCAAAAAAAACTAAAAAATGAATGAAGAACAACGTCGAGCATATTGGCGTGCAAATACAGCATTAATCAGAAACTTGCTAATAGTTTGGGCATTAGTTTCAATTGTTTTTAGCATTTTATTAGTTCAACCCTTAAACACTATTCAATTCTTTGGTGTCCCCTTCGGTTTTTGGATGGCACAACAAGGTTCAATTTATGTCTTTGTAATCTTAATTTTTACCTATGCCATTCAAATGGATAAACTCGATAAAAAATACAACATGGACAAACTCGATCAACAATCTAATACCGACAGGAGAGACTAAATGACTGTAGAAGTTTGGACATTTATACTCGTTATTATTTCCTTTATGGGTTATCTGTACATTGGATGGCGATCGCGAGTTAAAGATAGTAAAGGTTTTTTCGTCGCCGATCAAGGTGTACCTGCTATTGCTAATGGTGCTGCGACTGGAGCTGACTGGATGTCTGCTGCCTCATTTATTTCAATGGCGGGATTAATTTCTTTCTTGGGTTATGATGGTTCCATCTATCTGATGGGATGGACTGGCGGTTTTGTACTATTAGCGCTACTACTCGCCCCATATCTGCGGAAGTTTGGTAAATATACAGTACCTGACTTTGTAGGCGATCGCTACTACTCAAATGTTGCCCGTATCGTTGCAGTTATCGCTGCTATCTTTGTCTCTATGACTTACGTTGCGGGGCAAATGCGCGGGGTCGGTATTGTTTTCAGTCGCTTTTTGCAAGTTGATATTGGTACTGGCGTTGTTATTGGCATGAGTATTGTTGCCTTTTTTGCCATTTTAGGTGGAATGACAGGCATCACTTGGACTCAAGTCGCCCAATAT
>JBFRWR010000061.1:0-8836 GCA_051439685.1 Trichodesmium sp. | reverse complement strand
ATATATTACTCTTCTCAAAAGTGCTGTCAGCAAACTTAACTTCTGAGATTTACCTTCAGTTTATCAACTAAAGCATCTCTAACTTTTTGCTGCACTGGATCCACATCAGCATCTGTAAGAGTTCGATCGCTTACCCGATAAATTAACCGAAAAGCTAAACTTCTTTCACCATCGGGTACATTTTCACCACGATATTCATCAAATAATTCAATAGACTCCAGTAACTTACCAGCAGCTTTAGAAATTACCTGTTTAATCTCATCCACTGATACCGCAACTGGTACAAAGAAGGCAATATCTCTATCAGATGGAGGGAATGTAGAATAACCACTAAACTTCCGCCTCAAAATATTTGCTTGAGTCATTACTGATAACAGAACTGTCAAGTTAAGCTGAAAAACATAAACCTCATCTGGCAACTCCCGCTCTTTTCTTAGCTGCGGATGTAGTTGCCCAAATACTCCCAAAGATTTACCTTGCAACCATAACGATGCTGTACGTCCAGGATGGAGCAGAGAATTTTCTGACTCTGGTTTATAGTCAACCTTTAAATAGAGTCGTTCAAAAACTTGTTCTAAAATACCTTTAGCTTCAAACCAACTCAACGGTTTTTCCTTGCCACCTCGCGTCCAACTTTTAGGACTGTTACTGATAATTCCGGCGATCGCGTCTGCTTCTTCAAATTTTTCTCCCTCTTTCCAGAAAATTCGACCTATTTCAAACCCATTTAATACTCCATTCCCTTGTTCCAGGTTATATTGAAAAGCATCAATAAGTCCAGTTAAAAGTTCTGTACGCAGAGCCGAATATTCTACAAAAAGCGGGTTGGCGATCGCTATTTGATTTTCCTCTCCTTGTTTTACCAAAGAATAGTGCATCAATTCTGTTAACCCCGCACCGCGAAAAGCTGCCCGAAGATTACGCAGAGCTAACTGTTCCGGTGGTAAAGAACCTGCTGCACTTTTGCTCGGTAGAGTTTCACAGAAATTATCATATCCGTACAAACGAGCAACTTCTTCTATCAAATCTATTTCTCTTTCCAAGTCTCGATAACGATAGGGAGGTATCGTCACATTCCAGACTACCGCCTCTGTACTTTCGTTTCTGCTTGAACCACATCCTAGAGATTTGAGAATCTCTTCAACTTCTTCTGGTTGGAGAAAAGATTCATCTAGACTACCTTCACCCCGTTTCAATGGTCCTAAGATTTGATTAATTCGCTCAAGACGCAAGGATACTTCACGAGTGGCAGTCAGATATTCTCCTGCGGTACTAAAAGTTTCTTGCTGAATAACAGTTCCCCCTGCTAGTTCTGTTATTAGCATAATTGCCCGACGACAAGCTAATCCTAATTCTGCTTGGTTGACACCCCGTTCAAATCTTGTGGATGCTTCTGTCCGCAGACCTTGAGTTCGAGCTGAACGCCGGATCGCTATGGGAGCAAAAATTGCTGCTTCTAAGAATATATTTTTGGTATTGTCATCAACTTCTGTTTCTTCTCCACCCATTACTCCTGCTAATGCTACTGGTTTTTCATTAGCCGTAATTACTAGAGTTTCGGCTTCCAAGGTACGTTTTTGGCTGTCCAGGGTAATTAAAGATTCCTTTGGTTTTCCATAACGAACTCCAATTGTTAAAGATTCACTCCCTGTGAGGGCTGTGATTTTGTCTTGGTCAAAGCCATGAAGGGGCTGCCCCCACTCAAGCAAAATATAGTTAGTAATATCTACGATATTATTGATAGCTCTGATCCCAGCAGCTTCTAATCGTTGTTTTAACCATTCTGGTGAAGGTCCAGTTTTTACTCCTGTGATGACAGTACCAGTATAGATGGGGCAAGCTTCCGATTCTAAGATATCTATTTTGAGATTATTCTGAGTCTCTTGATTTGTAACGATCGTCCCAGAAGAATCTGGTATTCTCAGGGGCGATCCAGTTAGGGATGCTACTTCTCTAGCAACACCGATCATACTCAGGGCATCAGCACGATTTGCGGTTGTTGTCAAGTCTAAAATTATATCATTTAAACCAAGTAAAGGCCCTACATCACTGCCTAAAACTGGATTTTCTAGCTCAAAGATATGAATTCCTTCAGAATCTTTTGTTAAGCCTAGTTCTGCCAAAGAGCAAATCATTCCTTCAGATGGAACGCCCCGTAATTTACTCTTTTTGATTTTTAAATCAATGGCAGGCAGATATGAACCAGTTGTAGCTACTGCTACATAAATATCGGCTTGAGCATTAGGGGCTCCACAAACAATATTTAATGGGTCTGGCTGACCAATGTCCACTTGGCAAACTTTGAGTTTATCGGCGTTAGGGTGCTTGTTAGCTTCTAGTATTTTTCCTAGTACCACCCCTGCGGCCCAAGTGCTTCGATCTTCTATTTCTTCTACCTCGAAGCCAGCCATTGTTAAAGTTTCGGCCAAGTCTTCAGGAGTAATGTTAATGTCTACTAATTCCTGAAGCCAATTCAGAGAGATACGCATTCCTTTATAATTCCCAATCTTTGAAGTAGCACTCAGCACTCAGCACTCAGCACTTTAGCAAGCCTCTGGAAGAGAACTGCGTTATCAGCTTTTCAAGGTGTATAATCATAAGTTTTACCCCTATAAAAGGCACACCACTAATTTTTAAAATCTAGTGGGGGACTTAAACCCTTGAATGTTTAGCTGACAGCTAAATGTTGATAGCTGATAGCTATTTAAGGCATAGTAGAGCAAGATATTTGCTCTTAGGCCATCTTTATGACCCCAAGTAACATTTTATCTCTCTGGTGGTTGGGGTCATCATTTATTTATTGAGTTAGTGTAGTAGGGTGTCAAGCTTATGGTGTGTTAGGAGCGAGCAACGAGCGAAGATCTCTCCCTCAACCCCTCTCCTGCGAGGAGAGGGGAGAGAACTCCCCCTTCCCTCTTCCCCCCTTTCAAAGGGGGGTTAGGGGGGATGGAAGGGGGTTGGGCGGTTAGGTTTTTTAATCCACATTTTCAAGCTTGACACAACAGTAGGGTCCTGGAACAGTGAAATTTACCAAAATTTGCCGATTTTGACCGCCAATAAGCGTCCCTTTTGCTCTGACTAAAATGGTGAAAAGTCAACTTTTAATTTATGATCAAAAACCTCCATCCCCGTATCTCTGTGTCTCCGTGTCTCCGCGTCTCCGCGTCTATCCAGAATGAAACAGCCCTGGGGGGTTAGGGGGAATTAAATTACAATTCATACTTTTCTAACGTCCTCTTAATCCGTAGTGCTATACATTACCTATTAAGGTTAGGAGAAATTTCTATTTACTTTATCTAAATATCTTTTTACCAACTTTGTCTGCTAAACTAAGTTAACTAAAATTTAAAATAAAAAAGCTTTTATAAGTAACTCAATGAATCTACGGAGTGCTAGTTTTTAATATTTAATCTTTCTTTTTTCCTATGGTTATGATTTTTTTTATTGTTATCCTGTTGGAAACAAAATGATATATTAACTGAATTTAATCAACAATTTATGATTGATTCGAGCTAAAACATAAATTTGGGTCAAGTTAAGATATAAGTATAATGTTAGTATAATAAAATTAATTAAGCTAACTGTCTAAACAATCCTTTGTCAGAAACAAATGTGTTGCATGCCATACAGCAATCCTAAATAAATTGTAACATTTTATTGTAGGGATTTGGTTTCCAAATCCCATTTACGCTTTGCTTTGGAGAAAAAACTCCTACAGTTTGTTTGACGAATCATTGCATATTGCTATATTTTTTCTCTGAAACAGAAAATACAGCAAATTCCTTACTAATGAGGTACAACTGACAATCGGAATTATTTTTTGTCTATTCTCTATTCCCTATTCCCTGTTCCCTAAAACTATAAATATAAGTACCTCACAAGCAGCGAGAAGTGCTGTAAATAAATTGGCCTTTCTTGCATACATTTACTATGAATAGATAATTAATTATTGAAAGAAAAATCAAACTAATCTTGTGACATAATATGAGCTATTGTATAAATCCTGCCTGTCCTGAACCTCAGAACCACAATAATGCCAAAAGATGTAAAGCTTGTGGTTCGGAGTTATTGTTGCGCGATCGCTATCAAGTTATTCAACCTCTGGGAAAAGGAGGTTTTGGAGCAACTTTTTTAGCTAAAGATATTTCTCTACCAGGCGATCCAATTTGTGTAATTAAGGAATTACGGCCATCTACAACCACTGCAAGTTTATTAGAGATGGCGCGGAAACTATTTGAGCGAGAAGCTGAAACCTTGGGAAAAATTGGCCACCATCCCCAAGTCCCCAGATTATTAGGTTATTTTGAATGGAACAAGCATTTTCATTTAGTTCAAGAATATGTAAGTGGTTCAACCTTAAAACAGGAAGTCAAAAAACAAGGTCTATTTACAGAAGAACAAGGGAAACAATTTTTAATTGAAATTTTGCCAGTGATAGATTATATCCACAGTCAGGGAGTAATTCACCGAGATATTAAACCTGCTAATATCATTCGTCGGAGTCAAGATGGTCATTTAGTTCTGATCGACTTTGGAGCTGTCAAAGATCATGTTAGTCAAACTCATATGACTGGGGGTGGTACAGGAGAAACTGCTTTTACAAATATCTCTATTGGTACTTCAGGTTTTGCACCACCAGAACAAATGGCTTTGCGACCTGTATATGCAAGTGATATTTATGCTTTGGGAGTAACTTGTATTTTTCTCCTGACAGGGAAAACTCCAAATAGTCTTGGTTATGACCAAATTAACGGTGAAATTCTCTGGCGTCCTCAAGTTCATGTTAGTGATTGGTTTGGGAATATTTTAGAGAAAATGGTAGAAGTTTCTGTCCGCCATCGTTTCCAGTCAGCACAAGAACTTTTAACAGCTTTAACTACAAAAAAACCTGAGAAAAAAGAGGTGAAAGCAACTACTAATGATGCTGTTCAAACTTTATTTACAGAAGAAGCTACAGTTTTTAATGACCAAGAAGAAGATGTTTCTTGGATATCTCCTAGCACAAAAATTGCTCAAAGAATTCGAGAACGTAATAGTCGTTTACAAAAAAACTCTGCGACTGGAATTAGAGCTAATTCTACAAGGATGAGGAATGAAGTAACTCAAGGATATTTGACTACAGTATCTCCACGCAAGAAAAAAACTAAGACAACAGAAACAGAGCTGGGTAATAAAACTCCGACAAAATGGACAGCAGCAACATTGCGCAGCGCTTATGTAAAGGGTAGAAGAGATTTTGCTGATTGTGATTTAAGTCGCTTGAATTTGCGTAATGCTAAATTGTCAGGAGCTAATTTTTATGGAGCTAATTTGCATCAAGCGAATTTGCAAGGTGCCAATTTATCTGATGCTAATTTTGGTCATGCTAATTTGACTGATACTATTCTGAAAAATGCTACTCTCCATAAAGCTTATTTCAGTACAGCTAGTTTGGCGAATTGTAATTTACAGGATGCAGATATGAAAGATAGTTATTTGAATGGGGCAAATTTACGGGGTGCTAATTTGTGTGGTGCAAATCTGACTAATGCAATGGTAAATGACCGTCAACTAGATATGGCTAAAACTAATTGGTGGACAATTCTGCCAAATGGTAAAAGAGGTTCAGGGTTCTAATTAAAATAGTGGGCGTTTAAGGTTATTTTGTAATATAATGATGGCTTAAAAAATTCAGGAGTTAGGGATAATGATCGAAAAATTTTTTTATGCCACAATAATTACTGTATTATTACCCATTTTATTAGGTATTTCTCCTTTTGAAAAATCTAAAAATTTGAATATTCACGAGGTGACACAAAAAGACCATCAAGTTCAAAGCTATATTTATCAGGTTTATTTTAGTTCTCAAGGTTAATCTAAAAAAGGGAGTAGGGATTAGGGAGTAGGGGGGTACAATATGAAAAATGCGATTCTAATTAAAGCAAAGAAAGAAAAAGCTAGTTATTTAAGCAATCGCTGTATCAGTCATCATATCCAATATTCAACATTTTCTTACAGCATATTTCGGACTAATGATATACAAGCTTAAATGGGAAAATTCTTCTAGCATAGACATCTAGTGCAGGATAACGGAAATATGTTACCAGTCACAAAATGCTCAATGCTTTACCAATCAAAACTTCTGACTTCTGACTTCCGCGTAGCGGTACTAGGTTGTTAGCTGTTTGCCTCATCATAACCGGAATTGCTGTAAATACTGTAGCAACTAATTAATAACTATGAACAAATTTTGGAGTATTATAGCTATTATTCTTGGAGCTGTTAGCTACACAATTTTTTCCCCTAGTTTAGCTCTACGAACACTTACTATTTTACCGCAAAATCCAGTTATATTCCCTCAAAAAAATAGATCAATTGGCGCAATTGTTCAACTAGAAGGTTTGAATTTACCCAGGCCAAAAGTAACAGGAAAAGCAACTATTCCCCTAGAATTTTTAGACGGTGGCAAAGCTTTTATATTAACAGCAACTCTAGGGGAAAAATCTGGTAATTTTTTATTAGATACGGGAGCTTCTACTTCTATCATTGCCACAGAAACAGTCAAAAAGTTAGGAATAGTAGGGGAACCAGTACCCCAAGAACTTTTAACTTATGCAGTAGCAGGAGATGAATGCCCAGAAATGAAAGCTAATTTGCATAGTTTACCTGTGTTAAAACTCAATAATGTTAAAGTTGAAAGTTTAACTGGTTTGGAATTTACGACTACTGTGATGCCAGAGGGATTATCGGGCGTTTTAGGAATGGATATTTTGAGTAATTTTGATATTAAAATTAACCCGCAAACTCAACAATTAAAATTATTACCTCCAACTCCTATAAATCCAGCAAATATTGATAATATTATTCCACTAAAAACTAAATTAGGAGTTATGTTAGCAGAGGTAGAAATTAATAGTAAAGGTCCGTTTATTTTTATGTTAGATACGGGAGCAGAAAGTATTTTTATTTCTCAGGAATTAGCTAGTGAGTTAAATATTTCTGCTGCTGAGAGACAGGAAATTAGAGTGCAGGGTTTTTGTGGTATAGAAATGGCTGAATATGCTGCTTTAGCTAAAGTGAAAATGGGAAATAATGAACTAACAAATTTAGAGACAGTAATTTTGGATTCTCCTGTTTTGAAGTTGTTAGAAGTGGATGGAATTTTAGGGCAAAACTTTTTGAATAATTATCAACAACATTGGCAGTTTCAGCAAACAGATTCAGGAGAATTTCCATCTAGCGGGAGTTTATTATTAACTAATTAGGGTTTGCGTATGGAAAGTCTTTTGCTAGGGGTAGGAGACAGGAGACAGGAGACAGGAGACAGGAGAAATGAAAATTATAGAGGAGGTAGTCGTAAAAATTGCCCCAAGATTTTTCTGCCATAATCATTCTCAAATACTAGCTTTTTCCAGCTCTATAGACCGAAAAAAGCGCACTTTTTTTAGACAAAAAAAGGCTGAAATAAATATCTGTCAGTGCTTTGATATTTAATCAGCAAGTCCTAATTAAAAGCTTGATTATGAGTTATAAAAAAGTTTTTGTTTGTAGTATTGCTCTAGCCCTAAAGTATAGATAGGGCTAAAGCCCTACTACAAGCTCTAATGATAACTATTTAAACACAAAAAATTATTCTGGTAACTTATATTGCCCGACAATTTTCTTAGCAAACTCTGGCACATGAGCCTCTAATTTTTCTGGATGATTCCGCTTTACATAAAGATAATTACGAGTGAAATGGGAATCAATAGAAAACTTCCCATATTCCAAACCTTTAGGACCAATTCTTTCAATTACAACTCCCATTAATTTGGCTGCCCACATTGGTAAAGTAACAGCTTGGTCATAAGCAGGAATACTTTGTTGAACAGCTTGATGTCTATCTCCCTGAGATATTACAGGTTGAGTATCTAATTGATTCATCACCAAATCTAACATCTCTTTTCCCGTCTCATTTCTAACAGTAATCCACTGCCAACCAAAAGTAGCTCCCATATATCCAACTACTAAATCTGCTAAACCATTTACATAGTCAAAACAACTCAGACAAGAAGGAGCAAAAATATCTTTTAGCTTTTTAGTATTTAAACCAAAAAATGGTACTTTTTCTATCGACCCATCCTCATGTTTAAAATGTACTCGAAAATCTTGCATAAATTCATAATGTACAACAGTTTCTGGAGACCTACTTGTAGTTTCCAAGAACTTTTGCAAACCCTCTCTTGTGACATTATCCACACAAGGAGTTCCCAAAACATAGAGCTTTTCTAAACCTAATTGTTTTTCCACTGCTCGTAATGCTTGAATCTGACAACCAACCCCTATTACTAATAATTTTTTCATGCCAGACTTTTCAATTTCTTCTAATACTGAAAGATTAGGAGAAAGAGTCGGGTTATTAACTTTTGCTGCCAATACTTCCTCTGGAGTACGAGCAATAACTGGCATTGGTTGAAAGCGGTCTTCCTTAGTGTTTTGTACACAAACCACACCCTCAACAATATTTTGGTTGAGCATTTCACAGGCGATCGTACTCACAATACCAGTCCATTGTGCGCCTTCAATAGGTTGTTTTTTGCGAGCTGCCATCATATCTTGATGAACGCCAAAATAGGTTTCATTTTCATTATCCAGGTTGCGGATGCGTCCATGAGTTTGTTGTTCGAGGTTGTCGAATTGTTGGTTAAGAAATGCACAAGCATCCTTGACATAATGGATATAATATGTATCGCACAAACCACATTCGCTACAGAGTTCTTTGGCAGGACGACGGGCACCTGGTCTGAGGGCTTTAGCTTTCTTGTGTTTCGGGGTGTTTGGAGTTGAGATAGTCATTGAAAATTGATTTGTTAAAGTT